>JBGSLE010000229.1:0-5564 GCA_041740875.1 Pontiella sp.
CATGCGGCGGCCCCGGTGGCGGCGGCAAAGGCGGCGGCGGACGACGACGACGGCCTTATCCCGATTCCCTCCCCGATCGTCGGCACCTTCTACCGCAAGCCCGCGCCCGACGCCGACCTGTTCGTGCAGGTCGGCTCCGAAGTGTCCGAAGATACCGTCGTCTGCATCGTCGAGGCGATGAAGGTCATGAACGAGATCAAGGCCGAAGTGCGGGGCACCATCAAAAAGGTGCTGGTGGACGACGCCACGCCGGTGCAATACGGTCAGCCGCTGTTTCTTGTCGACCCCAAGTAAGGAAAATCGCCCATGTTTGAAAAGGTCTTGATTGCCAACCGGGGCGAAATCGCCTTGCGCATCATTCGCGCCTGCAAGGAACTCGGTGTGCGCACGGTCGCGGTATACTCCACGGCCGATGCCGATTCGCTCCACGTCCAGATGGCGGACGAAGCCGTCTGCATCGGCCCTCCCGCCGCCAGCGCGAGCTACCTGAAAATCTCCAACATCATCAGCGCAGCGGAAGTGACCGACGTCGATGCGATCCATCCCGGCTACGGGTTCCTCGCCGAAAACGCCCACTTCGCCGAAATCTGCGCCAACTGCAACATCACCTTCATCGGCCCGTCGCCCGACTGCATCCGCCGGATGGGCGACACGGCCGTCGCCCGCGACACCATGAAGGCCGCCGGGGTTCCGATCACCCCCGGCTCCGACGGGGTGCTTAAAACCTCCGACGAAGCGCTCAAGCTCGCCCAGAAGATGGGCTACCCCGTCCTGCTCAAGGCCGTGGCCGGCGGCGGCGGCAAGGGCATGCGCGTGGCGCGCAACGACGTCAGCCTCGTCCAAGGCTTCATGGCGGCTTCGGCCGAAGGCGAAAAAGCCTTCGGGAACGCCGACCTGTTCATGGAGAAATACATCGAATCCGCCCGCCACGTGGAGATGCAGATCATCGGCGACAAGCACGGGAACGTCTGCCATGTCGGCGAGCGCGACTGCTCCATCCAGCGCCGCCACCAGAAGCTCGTCGAAGAGGCGCCGTGCCCGACGCTCACCCCTGCGGAACGCAAGGCGCTCGGCGATGCCGCCGTCAAGGCCGCCAAGGCTGTCAACTACGACAGCGCCGGCACGCTTGAGTTCCTCTACGACGAGACGGCGAAGCAGTTCTACTTCATGGAAATGAACACCCGCATCCAGGTCGAGCACACCGTTTCCGAAGAGGTTTCGGGAATTGACCTGCTCAAGGAGCAGATCCGTGTCGCGGCCGGGGAAAAGCTCTCCTTCACGCAGGACGAAGTCGTGATCCGCGGGCACGCCATCGAATTCCGGGTGAACGCCGAAGATCCCTACAACAACTTCACCCCGTCGCCCGGACCGGTCGATGCCGTGCATTTCCCCGGAGGCCCCGGCATCCGCATCGATTCGCACGTCTATTCCGGCTATGTGATCTCGCCCTACTACGACAGCATGATCGGCAAGATCATCGCCAAGGGGAAGGATCGCAAGGAGGCCATCCTCCGGCTGCGCCGCGCGCTCGAGGAATTCACCATCAGCGGCCCGAAGACCTCGGTTCCGCTGGGCGAGGCGCTGATGGCCGATTCGCGCTTCGGCGAAGGCCGCTACAACACCGCCTTCCTCGAAAAGTTCATGCACGAGGTGTTCCTCAATTCCTAACTAGCAACAAGGAGATCGGCTATGAGAGATCCAACAGGCCAAGCAGTGGCGGATCCGGCGGAATTCGCGGTCGCGGAGGCTTCCGGTTCGGAGTACGGGCAGATCCGCATCAACAACAACGTGATCGCCATCATCGCACACGAAACCGCCAAGAAGGTTCCGGGGGTGGTGGAGTTGCAGGGAACGCTCGCGGACGATATCGCCGGCATGATCGGCAAGAAGGCGAAGGACAAGGGCATCCGCGTTGAAAAGGAGGGCGAGGAACTCCTCTCCATCGACCTGGCGGTGGTGCTTGAGTTTGGCGTCCGCATCCCGGATATCTGCGTCCAGCTCCAGCAGGCCGTGAAAGAGGCCGTCGAAGAGATGACCGGGCAGCAGGTCTACGCCGTGAACATCATGGTTCAAGGCATCCGTAGCACGGCGACGGAAAAGGCGGAGGAATAGGATGAAAACCCGTTCTGGCTTGGGCGATGTGGTGACGACCATGATCCTGTTGCTGCTAGGGGTTGCGCTGATATACGGCAACTCCTTCGACCGGGAGCTGGGCAGCGCGCTCGCCCGGGTGCTGGATACCCAGCTGTTCGGTTTTTTGCTGGGCGTGGTGATGGTGCTTTCGGTCTTCCTTCGCTGGTTTGGCTGCCTCGGCCAGAAGCGGAACAAGGGCTTCATAAACTTCCAGTCCGGCGATGGCAGCGTGGGCATCAGCACCAAGGCGATCCAGGATTTCATCGTGCGGGTGGGCCGGGAATTTTCCTCCATCAAGAACATCGAGAGCAAGTTGATCCAGGGGCGGAAAACGCTCGATATCGACATCAAGCTCAAGGTGTTGTCCGGCACCCGCGTTCCCGAGCTTTCGCAGGTGTTGCAGCAGCGGATCCGCGAAAGCGTCCGCGAGTCCCTCGGCTTGGAAGGCATTCGCAACATCGCCATCAATGTGCAGGAAATTGTCGGCGACCCCCGCAGCAAGGCCCCGTCGGTTGAAGAGGAATCCATCACCAGCTAGCGCGGCGGGAAAACCATGGCAAAGCAGGGCACAGCGGATCGGTTGACGGCGCTGTGCCTTTTGTTTTTTGCCTTGCTGTTTTCCGGTTGCGTCCGCCTGTCCGACCGCACCCCGCCGGAGCCTTGGCACGAGGCCTACCGCCCGATCAACGACGAGGCATCCGCCGAATTCATCAACCAGGCGCTGGCGCTGGCGGTTAAGGAATTCGGGCCGCCCGCCATTCCCGTCAACAAGGTGGTGTTGCGGCGGTCGCGGCGCACGCCCGAAGCGCGCCGCTACGCGCTGCGCGAAGATATTTCCATGACCTCCTGCGTGGATCGGGCCAACGGGGTTTTCGTCGTGCTGATCGGCGTCGATCCGGGGCAGGAAAACTATTACGCACTGCTCGGCCACGAATGCGCCCATTTGATCAATCCCTACATTACCGATTGGTACATGGAGGGCATGGCCACCGTTTTTTCGGAACAGGTGTGCGCCGCCCTGGAAAAGGATTGGGGCGATTGGAAACGCCGTTTCTCGCGTTCGCGCCACGAGCCCTACGCGCTCTCCTACCGCATGATGCGCGATGTGCAGGCGGCCTTCCCCGAGGACTATCCCGCATTGGTTCGTTGCGTTCTGCCTCGCGCGGGGGACGGCGACTGGCAGCGCATCGACATCGATAGGTGGATCGGCAGCCTGCCTGCCGGACGGCAGGCCGAAGCCGTGGAAATCATTCGGCCCTATGCCAAGCCGTTGCGCAAAAGCACCGGCCCCCAGTACGATTTCACCCCTCCGTCCTACGCAAAGTAGCCGTGGAATCCCACGGGCAGATCATGGAAGTCGATGCCGGCGATTTTAGCCGAAAAATCGCGCGAATTGAGGGTGTTCCAGAAGAGCACGGTTTTTCCGTCGAGGGTGCCGGAGCGCAGGTCGTGGAGCAGGGCGGCGGCGGTTTTCCCGGTGTAGGTGGTTTCGAGACGGACGTTTTCGAGCGCGCGGAAGCATGCGACGGCCTCCTCTGCCTCCGGCGTGGGGATGCCATAGTCGGGGCCGAAAAAGCCGTCGCGCAGGACGATTTCGCTTTCATGGATGGCGGGGGCGATGCCGAGCTTCTCGCAGGTTTCGCCGCATAGTTGCTGGACGTGGCCGGCGTTGCGGAAGGCGGGATGGACGACGCGGATGGCCTCGATGCGCGTTTGCAGCCCGGCGAGCTTCAACCCCACCAGCAGTCCGGCAAGGGTTCCGCCGGTGCCGAAGGGGAGGTAGATGCGATCGGGTTGGATCTGTTGCGCCAATTCGAAGGCGGCCTGGACGAAGCCGAGCGCGCCGGTGGCGTTGGTGCCGCCGGTGGGGATGAGGTAGGGTTCGGCGCCGTCTTCGGCGGTGCATTGTTCGACGATCCGGCGGGTGGCCTCCGGGAATTCCGTATAGCTGGCGCAGAGGTGCAGTCGGGCCCCGGCGGCCTGCTGCATGAGCAGGTTTTTGCGGACGTGGTCGCTGCCAGCCTGGGGCGCGAGGATGGCGATCGAGCGCAGGCCAAGCCGATGGCAGCAGACGGAGGTGGCCAGGGCGTGGTTGGAGCCCGCCGCGCCATAGGTGACGACGGTTTTCCGCCCTTGAGCGATCGCCTCGCCTAACAGGAATTCGAGCTTGCGGATCTTGTTGCCGCCATAGTCCGGCCCGCTCAGGTCGTCGCGCTTCATGAACAGGCGCTCGTGCCCATAGGCGCGGCCGAGGTTTTCCAGCGGAACCACCGGCGTGGGGAGCAGGGCCAGCTTGGCGTGCGGAAAAGGCTTGAACAGGTCGGTCATCCGCACAAGCTACCAGACGGGCCCTGGTTCAAGAAAGCGGCGATTTCCGGCAAGTTTCCGAGACGTGAAATCCGTATGGAAAACCCGGAAAAACAGTTTTTTTATTTTTTTCTCGGCGAGGCCAAAACGCCCACCTATAGTGCGTCTGCTTTGGGAGGCCACAACATATTGTGTACCGTAAGAATCGGGGCTCCCCGCCAAATCCATACCACAGCGCGCTGCGCACAATGCTTTTATGAAAGGGAAACAGAGATGCAGATCAAGGTAAAAAAACGCGATGCAGCCAAGGTTGCATACGATGACGCGAAGATCTACAGCGCCATCGAAAAGGCGGTCAAAAGCGCCACCAAAGCGGAGGGCGACGTACCTCCGCATCTGAGGACGATCGTCAAGGACATCACCTCCAAACTCGACAACATTATTTTGGGCTACCAAAACCGTGGCCAGCAGGAGATCGACGTCGAGCACATCCAGGACCTGGTCGAGCAGCAGTTGATGGGGGCCGGCCTCTACGACGTCGCCCGCGCCTACATCCTCTACCGCGAAGAGCACAAGAAAGCCCGCAACCAGCGCCTGCGCCCCGATGCGTCGGCCATTCAGGACTACATGCTCGTCAGCCGCTATGCCCGCTACCTGCCCGAACTCGGCCGCCGCGAAACCTTCCAGGAAGCCGTCTACCGCGTCCGCGACATGCACCTGCGCCGCTATCCCGCGGCCGACGCGGACATCCGCTGGGCCTTCGAGCAGGTGCTGCAGAAGCGGTGCCTGCCCTCCATGCGTTCCATGCAGTTCGGCGGCATGGCCATCGAGAAAAACCATGCGCGCATGTACAACTGCACCTTCGGCATCTGCGACCGCATCGATTTTTTCCGCGAAGGGCTCTACCTGCTCCTCTGCGGCACGGGCGTCGGCTTCAGCGTCGAATTCGAGCACGTCGACAAGCTCCCGCCGCTGGCGGCTTCCGTCAATGAAGGCACCGTCCACCACTTCACCGTGCCCGACACCATCGAAGGCTGGGCCGACGCCATGCACGAGCTGATCGTCAGCTACAAGGAAGGCTACCTTGTCGAATTCAACTATTCGCGCATCCGTCCGCGCGGCAG
>JBGSLE010000230.1:0-15959 GCA_041740875.1 Pontiella sp.
ACCTCGTGGCTGGCTGCCCGGACGACCTCCATCGCGCCGATGACCGATCCGTCGGGCCGCACGGCGTGGATCTGCCGTTCCAGGACGGCCATCGGAATGCCCGTTTCGTCCGGGCGGAACCCCGGGGCGCGGATATCGGCAAAAGCGAGCCTGTGTTTTTTGTCCCGCCGTTTGAGGAATTCCACCTTGCGGAGGCATAGCGGACACTCTCCGTCGAACAGGATCAGCAATGGGGGGTGGTCGGCCATGGCGGGAATGTGGCACCCGGAAACGGAAAATAAAAGGAGATATAACGGCGGCACAAATCTTGACCCGCGCTTTCCATTCTTGTAAATTACTGACTAATCGGGGGTTGCTACATCGCCGATCAGGAGGTTTCGATGAATGTTTTGGCTGTGTTGGTTGCGTGCGGCAAAGAGGAAGAGGTCGCTTCGGGTACGGATTCGGCGTTCCTCACGCTGGGGAGCTATCCGATGCTCATCCATTCCCTAAGAACCTTCCAGGACGCCCCTTCGGTCGATGGCGTGGTGGTGGCCGTCAGCAAGGAGCGGCTGGATGCCACCGTGCAGCTGGTCAAGCGCTATGGATGCACCAAGGTGTGCGGCATCGTGGTGGGCGGGGTCAACCGCATGGGCACCCTGCGGACCGTGTTTGCCAAGATGCCCGGATCGCCGTCCATCGTGATGCTTCACGAGGCGTCGCGGCCGTTCATCACCAAAAGCGTGGTCGAAGAGGTGGTCAAGGCGGCCAAGCGCTACGGCTGCGCCATCGCCGCCCACCGCATTCCCGACGGCGTCAAGGTGGCGCCGAACGGCGTCAAGGTGGCCCAGACGCTCGAGCGCAACACGGTGTGGACGGCCCTGACCCCGCAGGCCTTCAAGACCGACGTGCTGGAGAAAATCATCGATCCAAAGCAAAAATCGGTCAAGGTGCTGGACGACGAGTCGGAGTTTGTGCGCAAGCCCGCCGAAGTCCACATGGTCGAGGCGGGGCCGCGCAACATCAAGATCCGTACCTCGGCGGACCTGGCGGTGGCGTCGGCCCTGCTCAATTCAAACCTGATTTGAGCCGGGGTGTCGCGCTCCTTGGCCGCCGTTTTCCCGGTTCGAATCGGCCGCAAAATACCGCTTGGCAGGGCATGGGGCTTTTTGCATAATGCGCGGCCATTTTTGAACCGAACGACCCAAGGGAGCAGACCATGTACAATGCAGCAGACCTTAAAAAAGGCTTGAAGATCGAGATCGACGGCGACCCGTGCGTGATCACCAACTTTGATTTTTCCAAGCCCGGCAAGGGGCAGGCGATCTACCGTTGCAGGATCAAGAACCTCGTGAGCGGCAACCAGTTTGAACGATCCTACCGTTCGGGCGACAAGGTGGAGCGCTGCTCCCTCGTTTCGCGCGAGTACACCTTTTCCTACGCCAATAACGGCGAATACTTCTTTTCCGACAACGAAACCTTCGAGGAAATCCACCTCAGCGACGAGCTGATGGGCGACATGAAGTTTTTCATCGTCGACGACATGAAGGTCGAAATCCTCTTCCACAACGACCGTCCGCTCGACATCACGCTGCCGAATTTTGTCGAAATGGTCATTGCCGAAACCGAGCCGGGTGCCCGCGGCGACACCGCCAACAACGTCACCAAGCCTGCCAAGCTCCCCAACGGCTACGAGATCAACGTGCCGATCTTCATCAACGAAGGCGACACCGTCCGCATCGACACCCGCACCGGCCAATATGCCGACCGCGTCTCCAAGGGCTGAGGATCGAAAGCGGTTCCGCCGCGCAGTAGAAACATCCCTGCGATCCTCATATCTCCGGTCAAAAAGCCCCCGTCGCCGTCCTTCGCTTGGCCGATCCCTTTCCGGCTTTTCGTTCGGGGAAGGATGCCATACAACCTGTTCGGAAATCATCGATCTTGAATTTGGTTGCGGCGGCGTCGCGTTCGGAGGCGAACCATGAAAAAGGTGTTGGCCGGATTGTCTTTGTTGCTGGCTTGCGGGGCGGGGGCGGCAGAGTGGGAGGATGGGTTTGCCGATCCGCCGCAGACCGCGCGTCCGCAGGCGTGGTGGTGGTGGCTGAACACGCCGACCAGCCGTGCGGCCATTACGCGGGACTTGGAGGAGATGAAGGCCAAGGGTTTTTCGGGCTGTCATCTGTTGGATGGCGGGGTTGCGCCGTTTGGTTCCAACAAATGGAAGCAGAAGACGGTAATTGGCGAGACCGGGATCCGCTATGAGCATACCGGGGAGTATGAGGGCGGCACATTGCAGCAAGCCCCCGAAGGAATGGAGATGTGGTCGCCGGCGTGGCGGGAGATGGTGCGCTTTGCATCGCTTGAGGCGGGGCGGCTGGGGTTGGAGTTCGGCGTGTTCATTGGTCCGGCGGGGTGCGGCGCGCCGTGGGTGACGCCGGAATATGGGCAACAGGAACTGGTGTGGAGTGCCACGCCCGTGAAGGGAGCGGGTTCGCTGGACCAGGTGCTGCCTCGGCCGGGAAAAAAGTCTGCCTGGTATCGGGATGTCGCCGTGATCGCCGTTCCCGCAAACGGCGTTGTGCGCGAGGTGATCGATTTGCGCGACAAGATGGACGGGAGCGGGCGTCTGCAATGGACGGCCCCGCAGGGCGCATGGACGGTGCTGCGCTTTGGGCAGCAACCGACCGGCCGGGCGTTGAAGGGGGCCTATTATATCGATCATTTGAGCACCGAGGCGTTTGATCGGCATTGGGAGCACACGGTGGGGCTGCTGCTGAAAGAGATGACCCCGGCGGAGCGCAAGGCATTTAAATATGTGGAGTGCGATAGCTGGGAGGCCGGCACGCCGACCTGGACGAAAAGCTTTCCCGAGGAATTTGCCAATCGACGCGGCTACGACCTGCTGGACTATCTTCCGGTATTGGCCGGACGAACCGTTAAAGACGAGACCCAAAGCGCGCGGTTTAAATACGACTACGACCTGACCATCGGCGATCTGATTGCGGAAAACCACTACGCCTACCAGCGCACCGTCGCCCACGCCCACGGACTGCTCTCCTGTGCCGAGGCGGCCGGGCCGCACCAGGTGCAGGCCGATTTGCTCAAGTCGGTGAGCCGCTGCGATATTGCCATGGGCGAATTCTGGATGCCGTCGCCGCACCGTCCCACCCCCGAAAAGCGGCTCTTGGTGCGCGAAGCCGCCAGCGCGGCGCACGTCTACGGGATGAATCGCGTCTTCGCCGAATCGTTCACCTCGGTCGGCCCGCAATGGGAAGAGTCGCCGTTCCTGATGAAGGCCGCCGCCGACCAGGCGTTTTGCGACGGGCTGAACTGGATCTGCTTCCACACCTTCACGCACCGGCCTTCGGTGGACGATGTGCCGGGATTGACGCATAGCGCCGGGACGCATTTCGACCGCACGGTGACGTGGTGGGATCAGTCCGCGCCGTTTATCACCTATCTCGCGCGCTGTTCGTATCTGCTCCAGCAGGGGCTGTTTGTGGCCGATGTGCTCATGTATCGCGGCGACGGCATCAAGGCCCATGGCGGCCCCGCGCGGGAGGACGGGTTGAAGAATCCGCCGGCTTCGCTAGGTGCCGGATTTGATTACGACTACTGCAATAACGAGGTGTTGCTGACGCGGCTGGACGTGAAGGATGGCCAGCTGGTGTTGCCCGACGGCATGGCCTATCGCGTACTGGTGCTACCGGAAGGCCAGCCGCTCTCTCCGGCGGCGCGGGAAAAGGTGGAAGCCTTGAAGGCGGCGGGCGCAACCGTGGTGGATGACCGCGCCATCCGCGAGAGACTCGCCAGGATGGGGGTTGGGCCGGATTTTGAGTGTTCGGGCGTCAGTGAGCAGGGAGTGATCGACTTCATCCACCGCCGGTCGGGCGACGCCGATCTCTATTTTGTGGCCAGCCGCTGGCAGCCGGTCGAACGGGTGGTTTGCAGTTTTCGCGTCAGCGGCAAGCAGCCGGAACTGTGGGATCCGGTGACCGGAACCACGCGCGAACTGCCCGAATTCCGGCAGGAGAACGGACGGACGATCGTCCCGCTGGAGTTTGCGCCGTGCGGTTCGGCGTTCCTTGTTTTCCGCAAGCCGGTCGCGGCGGCGGCAGGCAGAAAAAACGGGGTCGGGCTTGCGCCGGTTGCGGAGCTGGACGGCGCGTGGCAGGTGGCGTTCGATCCGAAATGGGGCGGCCCGGCAATGGCGACGTTCGAATCGCTCGTTGATTGGACGCAGCGGCCAGAGCCCGGCATCAAGTATTATTCCGGCAAGGCGACCTATCGCCAGCGGTTCGATGCGCCCGCCGCCGCGTTGCCGTCGGAGGGCGGAATCTACCTTGATCTCGGCAACGTGCGGGAGTTGGCCGCCGTGCGGTTGAACGGCGTTGATCTGGGGGTGCTGTGGACGAAGCCGTTCCGGGTAGAGATCTCGTCGGTGCTTAAACCGACGGGAAATCAGCTGGAAATCGAGGTGGTGAACCTCTGGCCCAACCGGCTGATAGGCGACGAATTCTTGCCCGAGGCGGAGCGGTTCACCAAAACCAACATCCGCAAGTTTACACGCCAATCCGCGTTGCTGCCCTCGGGATTGCTCGGCCCCGTCCGTTTGCTGCGTGCGGTTCCTTGATAAAGCCGATTGCGCGCATTCGCCTTGGAGTGCGCGGGGTTCACCGCGCTTTGAAACGGCGTTGCGGGTGGGTTGAAAACAGAAATGAGGAATTAGGCGGCCCGACCCGAATGGCACTAAGTTAAGGCGGTTATGTCCGAATTTACGGCATTTCCTGCTATTGCTTCCAGACGGGCTGCCCGAGATTGTATCCATCAAAAATTACCTTGCCCTGCGGGCTTGGATTGCCTCTGACGGTCTTCTCAACTTCATGATTCAGCCGAAACCCGCATTTGCCCGGAAGAGGAGGGATACTGGCTTAATACCATCCGATTTATGTGAAGCAATCTGGCGGCATGGCTGGCAATGGTGGCCGGAAGCAACGAAGCCAAACAGAGAAGCTGCGCATAAACCGGCGCTTCACATAACACAACCACCCGTCCGGCGACCGACTCCAAGCGCGGAGGACATACGCATCACGCGGCAGCTCGTCGAGGCCGGGGAGTTCATGGGCATCCGGCTGCTCGACCACGTCGTCATGATGACGCACTGGTGGTCGAATGCCAGCCCGGCGACTCCTATTCAGTGCCAAGCACCACCAATCTCAACGCAACCATCTGGCCGGTCATCGGGGTGTGGGCCTGCGATGCCGAAGGACATTTCAGTGCCACCAACACCATTGATGTCCGCGAGAACCAGCGCTTTTACAGGATTACGCAACCTTGAACTGGGCAAGGACGATGAAATGCGCCCATATTAACGAAAATCGGTAAAAGAGAACCAGGTTGAATTGCAGCAGGTCGAGTGGGAGCTGATCATTGTCATGAGGCATTTATGTGTCTCATTACATCTTCAGGCGATCGTGTAGCATGGGGTGCTAAATTGGATCGTTTTGGATAGATTACTGACGGAGTAGAGACAAATGAATATTGGGATCGGTTTTAAATTCAGCGGTTGCGCGGTTCGTTCCGCGCTTGGATTACTTGCACTGCTCGGCTTGGCTGGCACGGTCGGGGCGGATACGCGACCGAACATTGTTTTGATCATGACCGACGATATGGGCTACTCGGACATCGGATGCTATGGCGGGGAAATCCCTACGCCGAACATCGATTCGCTGGCTGATTCCGGCATAATGTTTTCGCAGTTTTACAATAGCGGAAAATGTGAACCGAGCCGGGCGGCGCTTTTGACGGGGCATCAGTTCTGGACGTCATCCTCGGATGTGGCCATCCGGAAGGACAGCCCCAATATCGGCGAGGTGCTTCAACCTGCGGGCTATCGTACCATGATGGTCGGCAAGTGGCATGTGGCCGGCATTCCCTATGAGCGCGGCTTTAACCGTCATTTTGGATTCATGGGCGGCGGAACCGACTTTTTCAAAGGCGACGACTCGTTCTTGTTGGACGGAAAACCGTGGAAGGTGCCGACCAAGGAGTTCTATGTGACAACGGCACTGACCGAATATGCCGTGAAGTTTTTGAAGGAGGACCACAAGGCCCATCCCGATCAACCGTTTTTTCTCTATGTGGGCTATAACGCGCCGCACTCACCCATCGAAGCCCCGGAGGAAGGCGTGAAAAAGTTTCGGGGAAAATACCTCAAGGGCTGGGACATTATCCGCAAGGAACGGTTCGAGAAACAACAGAAACTAGGTCTGGCCGGACCCGGCTGGCATCTGCCAGAGCGTCCCGACACCATTCCGGCGTGGGACAGCCTCGACGAGAAGTCGAAGGATTTCGAGGATATGCGAATGGCCACCTATGCCGCGATGGTCAGCTATGTCGACCAAGGGGTGGGCGAAGTGCTTAAGACGCTCAACGAACTGGGCGTCCGCGACAACACACTGGTGATCTTCATGAACGACAACGGTGCGAGTCCCAACGACCGCGTGCGGCGCGGCGATTTCGGAACCGGCGGAACCACCTGGAACGTCGGGCTGGCTTGGGCGCAGACCTCGAATACACCTTTCAAATACTATAAGCGCACCCAGCACAGCGGCGGTGTGACCACCCCGTTCATCGCGAGCTGGCCCAATGTCATAAAGCCACGCAAGGAGTACGAAGATCAACCGTGCCACATTACCGACCTGCTTCCTACCTTCATTGATCTAGCCGAAACAACGTATCCGAACGGTTTCGGTGGAAAGAATCATCCGCCGCTGCCGGGTTGGTCGCTGGCTCCGATTCTCAAGGAAAACAAGCAGCTGCCTGCACGTACCCTTCACTTTTCGTTGTTCAATAACATGGCGGTGGTCGACAACGGCTGGTGCCTGGTGACGGCCTATAGTGAGCCGTGGCAACTCTATGACCTGACCAACGACCGCACCGAACTGCACGACCTATCGAAGAGTAATCCTGAAAAGATGGCGTACATGTTGAAGCTGCAGTCGGAATATGAGGCGCGTCCGGAGAATAAACTGAGGCTGAAGGCCGGAGAGCGTGCGCCTTCCTACGCTCCTATCTACCGGGAGGACGGACGCATCGGTCCCGGCTCCAACGAAGACGTTGAAAACGAGGCCCTCTGCATGGAACTGGCCAAAATCCGTTCCACGGGACGTGAGCCGGACGCGGCGGAGATGGCGGCGCTTGAAAAAAAGTATGCCCCGAAGGTCGGCGAGCCAAAGGCCAGTAAGAAAAAGAAGAAAGCTGCCGACGAAGAATGAGCGAACCCTGGACAAGGAAAATGGATTGATGAAAAAATATATAATGGGACTCTTAATTTCGGGATGGGTTGCGTCGATGTCTTCCGCAGCGCCGATGAATGTGGTGTTTATTCTTGCGGACGATCTGGGGTGGTCCGACACGACGTTGGATGGGAATTCCACGCTATACGAGACGCCGAACCTCGAACGATTGGCAAAGCGCGGCATGCTGTTCACCCGTGCGTACGCAGCCAGCCCGTTGTGTTCGCCGACGCGGTCGAGCATCCTGACCGGGCAGACGCCCGCCCGCACGGGGTTCACAGCGCCGAACGGGCATTCGGGGCAGGAGATTCTCCACGCGACCGTTCAGGAAAAGTCAGGGGCCGGCAACAAGGCGCTCCAAACCGAATCGATTACCCGGTTGGATACGAAATATCCGACCCTTGGAAAAATGTTTAAACAGGCCGGCTATGCAACCGCGCACTTCGGAAAGTGGCACCTCGGTCCGGAACCGTACAGCCCGCTGGAGCATGGGTTCGATGTCGATATTCCGCACTTTAACGGACCCGGCCCGGCCGATAGCTACGTAGCCCCGTGGAAGTATAAGGATTTCACGGAGAACAAGCCGAAGGAGCATATTGAAGACCGTATGGCCGAGGAGGCTGTAAAGTGGCTGAAATCGCTTCCGAAGGGCCAACCCTTTTTCATGAACTACTGGATGTTCTCCGTGCATGCGCCGTTCGATGCGAAGGAAGAGCTGATTGAAAAATACAGCAAGAAAATAAATATGGACGACCCGCAGCATTCGCCGACCTACGCCGCAATGATCGAATCGATGGACGATGCCGTCGGAACGCTCATGGATGCCGTCGACCAGGCGGGCCTCACCGACCGGACCATCTTCGTGTTCACCTCCGACAACGGCGGCAACATGTACAACGGGGTGCCCGGAAAGGACAGGAATGGCAAGGAGTTCATTTCGACCGCTACCAGCAACACGCCGCTGCGCGGTGGCAAGGCCACCATGTATGAAGGCGGCACTCGCGTGCCGACCATCATCGTTTGGCCGAACGTTGTGCAGCCCGGCAGCCGCAGCGACGAGGTCATTCAGAGCACCGACTTCTATCCAACCCTGCTTGGCAACCTCGCCATCGCCTACCCGAAGGATTATCCGCTCGACGGTCTCGACATCATGCCGGCGCTGCACGGCGGCTCGCTCGACCGCAAAGGAATCTTCACCTTTTTTCCCCACAACCCGCCCGTTCCGGATTGGCTACCGCCTGCGATGACGGTGACTGTCGGCGACTGGAAACTCATCCGCCTCTTCTACCAGGGGGAGAACGGGGCACACGATTACCGCCTTTACAACCTCAAGGATGATATCGGCGAGCTGAACAATCTATCAGCGTACTATCCCGAGCGGGTGCAGCAGATGGACAAACTCATCGAAGACTACATAGTGGTAGCCAAGGCCGTCGTGCCGCAGCCAAACCCGGACTTCGATCCGGCCCAATACCATCCGGAACGGATCGGTAATCAGCCGGGAGGGCTCAAGGTAGGGGGCGAGGCGAAAAAGAAGTCGGTAAAGAAGAAGAGCACGAATTAATTGGGTTCTACGTCGATTTTTATGGTGGAGCGGTTCCCCGGGGTTGATGAACTCATCCGTCCATGTCCATTACAGCCGCATCGACAACGCGGCCTGCCGGCTGGTGGACGGCCTGCTGTGGGCGTATCCGCAGTGCTCCGGCGGGGTGGTCGGGCTGGAGGCCGACCGCTCGCACGTCCCCCTGCTGATGATCGAAGCGCTCGAATTTCTGGACTACAACCACGACGGCTACATGGACGTGAAGATCCTCCGCCGCATGGATGGGTCGATGATGCCCAGGGAGTTGCTGGGTGCTCTCGCGCAAGCAGCCTGGCGGTCCGGTGCGATATCGGAACCACCTTGCTGGCCTTGGCTTTGGTGAGGCCCACGCACTCCCAAAGGGTCTTGCCCTTGCAGGCTTCAAGCATCGCCATGTTCTTCAGGATGTAGGGTAGGCAGTTCCTGGCGTAGTCGACGATGTCCGACTTGGAAAAGGCGGCGATGTCCGGCTTGCCTGGATGCCACTCCTGTAGGCACTTGGCTTCCACCATGACCAGGTCCCGGAACTTGCCCCGGATGTCTTTGGCATCGAGCATAAGCCGGGCAACCTCGGCAACACCCTCATCTTTCGGGGTTGGCGCGGAGGTGGCCGGGATGGCCGTTGGCAACATGACATGCGGCACCGGTTCCAAAACCCTTGCTTCCACCTCTTCTGACAGCTTTTTACCGGCTTCCACGTCGATGGCCTGCCTGATGCTCCCCAGCGCCTCGATGACGACCCTGCCGAGCTTTCGGGTCATGCCGGGGGAGTGCTTAGCTGGCAGCGGCCACTCGATGCCAAGTTCGTGGGTCATGTCGACCCCCGTGCCTGTGTTGTTCCTTACGACAAACATGCATTCCGTGCACCATTCCGAGGCCAGTCGAAGTTCGTCGTCGGTCTTCCCGTCAAGGTAGCTGGCGAGGTGCTGCTCCATGTAGGCGTGCAAGGAACTCCGGAGATCTTCGACGGGAGCTTCCGGCAACGCGTTGGCCTTGGTTGTGCCTGGTGCCAGGTGGCGAAGCTGCTTGAACCGCTGCCGCCATCCAATGGTGGCCGCCTTTGCAAGCACCGCCGCCTCCGCCGGGTCGCCGGTGTCAAGCGCCTGTGTGATTTCGGTCTTGCCGACGGCTTGCTGGCACTCCTTGGGAACCGCCATGCGGAAGTGGTAGGTCGCGCCACGAAGGACGACGTTTTTCATGGTGATAGTGATCACCATGTTCGCTCCATTTTTGGAGCATAATTTGTAGCAAACCACCATTTTCCCTAGAAAACCCTCTATTTCCTAATGAAAAAGGGGAAATGGCGGAGAGAGAGGGATTCGAACCCCCGGAGGCTTGCGCCTCTCCGGTTTTCAAGACCGGCGCCATAAACCACTCGACCATCTCTCCGGCTGGAAGTAAGCGCAATGTATGGAAGCGGGCAGGGAGCGTCCAGCCTTTTTGCGGGTCAGATGATGAAGTCGAGGGCGGGCGGGGAGGCGGCGGCGATGAGGTCGGCAAGGTCGGCGACGGTGATGGCGCGGGTCTGAGTGCGCAGGGATTCGGTGAGGCGGTTCCAGAGGGGGGCGGCGACGGGGTCGGACTCCTCTTCGGGCACGAGTTCGAGGCGGCCTTCGAAGAGTTCGATGATGTCGAGCAGGGAGATTTGGCTGGCGGGGCGGTCGAGCAGGTAGCCGCCGTTGCGGCCGCGGACGGTGCGGACGATCCCGGCGTTGCGCATGGGGATGAGGATCTGCTCGATGTAGGCGGTGGAGATGCCTTGCTTGCGGGCGACCTCCTTGCCGCTGACGGGGGTGTTGCCGCCCCCGTCGGCGGCGATTTGCGCGAGGATGCGCAAACCGTACCGCGGTTTGGTGGAGAGTTTCATCGGCTCCTAGATGGCGTATTCGGGGAGCACCCGCTGCCGGTTGAGCTCCTGCTTGACGCGCGCGATAGCGTCCGACTTGTCGAGGCCGGCGGGGAGGGCGAGGTCGATGTACTGGTCGCCGACGGGCGCGGATCCGACGCGGATGACCAACAGTTCGTTGGGCGAGTTGAGGTGCTTGAGCAGGGCGAGTTCGTAGGGGTCGATCCGGTCGAGGGCGCTGATGAAGATCAGCCCGGCGTCGGTCAGGATGCGGCCGAGTTCGCCGATGCGGCGGATGTGTTCCTCGCGCGCCCAGAAGTGTGTGCCGAGGTCGGCCTCCAGGCCTTCGGCGAGGCTGTTGAGCCCGAGGTAGAACGACTGGTTCTTGTCGTTGAAGAGCTTGAGTTCGAGCAGCTTGGCCAAGTCGTTCTTGCGGGGGTCGTCGCCGATGAAGAGCACCGATTTTCCTTTGTGCCCGTTGCGGTTGGCGCGGATGCCGGCATCGATCTGTCCGCGTTCCCAGAGGAATTCGCGGCGGTCGACGCTGGTGACGGCGGAGGTTTCGCCGCCGACATCGGCGCCGGTTTTCCCGACGGTGGGCAGGTTTTCGATCATGCCGGCCCCGGCGGTGACGTTGGTGATGGGGTCGATGAGGATGAAGCTGCCGGTTTCGCGGTTCTTCGCGTAGGGGTCGAAGAAGAGCGGCAGGTGGGTGGTGAGCACGATGCGGCCGATGGCGTTGAGCTCGAGCTGCGCGGAGGGGTGTTTTTCGAGGGTGTTGATATCGACCTGGTATTTCAGCTCGGTGATCTTGGCCTTGGTGGTGCGGCTGGTGTGGCGGATGACGTAGGTCTTGCCCTCCTTGAGCGGCGTGTCGGTCATCCAGACGATGGAGGCCTCGATATGGGTGGAAATGGTCGGCAGGTTTTCGGCATGCACGATCATTTCGCCGTTGGAGATGTCGATTTCGTCGTTGAGTTCGATCGTCACCGCCTGCGGGGCGAAGGCCTCGGCAAGGTCGCCGTCGGCCGTGACGATGCGGGCGATGGTCGATTCCTTGAGGGAGGGCAGCGCCTTGATGCGGTCGCCGGGGCGCACGGTTCCGGAGACGATGGTTCCGGCAAAGCCGCGGAAGTCGAGGTTGGGGCGGCTGACGATCTGGACGGGGAAGCGGAAGTCGTCGAAGTTGGTGCCGGCGGCGACATCGACCTCCTCCAGGATCGGCAGGAGTGCCTCGCCTTTATACCACGGCATTTTGTCCGATTTTTCGACGACGTTGTCGCCGCGCAGCGCGGAGATCGGGATGAAGGCGGTGTTGGGCAGGTTGAGGTCCTTGCTGAAGGCCTCGAAGTCGGCCTTGATCTGGTTGAAGACCGTTTCGTCGTAGCCCTTCAAGTCCATCTTGTTGATGACCACGACGATATGCCGGAGGCCGAGCAGGGAGACCAGGAAGGTGTGGCGCTTGGTTTGGGTGATGACGCCGTAGCGCGAGTCGATGAGGATCAGCGCGAGGTCGGCGGTGGAGGCGCCAGTGGCCATGTTGCGGGTGTACTGCTCGTGGCCGGGCGTATCGGCGATGATGAACTTACGCTTGGGCGTGGCGAAGTAGCGGTAGGCGACGTCGATGGTGATGCCCTGTTCGCGTTCGGCCTTGAGGCCGTCGAGCAGGAGGGCGTAGTCGAACTCGCCTTCGCCGGCATTGCCGACCTTTTCGTTGTCGGCGTGGAGCGCGCTGAGCTGGTCGTCGAAGATGAGCTTGCTGTCGTAGAGCAGGCGGCCGATCAGGGTCGATTTGCCGTCGTCCACCGAGCCGCAGGTGAGCAGGCGCAGGAGGCTCTTGTTTTCGTGCTGGTTGAGGAATTGATCAATGTCCATGGTTTTATCCTATTTACGATTTTCGATTGATGATTTCCGATTGGAGGAACTCAAGCGGCGTTGGCCTTTTTTAGCTGCCGTCGCAGACCCGCAAATCGGCAATCGGCATTCAAAAATCGGCAATTAAAAATACCCTTCTCGTTTTTTCTGCTCCATCGAGGAGTCGCCGTCCTTGTCGATGGCGCGGGTGGAACGCTCGCTGAGGCGGGTGGTCATCATCTCCTCGACGATTTTCTCGACGGTGTCGGCCTCGGATTCGATCGCGCCGGTGAGGGGATAGCAGCCGAGGGTGCGGAAGCGGACCATCCGTTGTTCGGGGACTTCGCCTGCCTCCAGGGGGAGGCGGTCGTCGTCGACCATCACCCACATGCCGCCGCGTTCCACGACCGGCCGTTTTTTCGCGAAGTAGAGCGGGACGATCGGCAGGTTTTCGAGGCGGATGTATTGCCAAATGTCGAGTTCGGTCCAGTTGGAGAGGGGGAAGACGCGGACGCTTTCGCCAGGGTTGACGCGGGCGTTGTAGTTGGCCCACAGCTCGGGGCGCTGGTTTTTCGGATCCCACTGGTGGTGCTGGTCGCGGAAGGAAAAGATGCGCTCCTTGGCGCGCGACTTTTCCTCGTCGCGGCGGGCGCCGCCGAAGGCGCAGTCGAACTTATGCAGGCTGAGCGCCTGGAGCAGCGCCTGGGTCTTCATGAGGTCGGTGTATTTGCGGCTTCCGAGCGTGAACGGGGTGGCGCCGGCGGCGCGGCCTTCTTCGTTGGAGTGGACGAGCAGGTCGAGCCCTTCGCTGCGGCAGAACTGGTCGCGGAACTGGATCATCTCCTTGAACTTGAAGGTGGAGTCGATGTGCAGCAGCGGGAAGGGGATCTTGCCCGGGTAGAAGGCCTTCTGGGCCAGGCGCACCATCACGCCGGAATCCTTGCCGATCGAATAGAGCATGACGGGCTTCTCGAACTGGCTGTAGGCGTCGCGGATGATGCGGATGCTCTCGGCTTCCAATTGCTTGAGCTGGCTGAGGTGGTAGTTCATTTACGTTTCCTTTATTGGCTATCTTTAGAGCGGACGATTTTCCCATCGACGATGTGCAGGCCGCACTCCTTCTGCTCGGGGCGTTCCCACCACCAGCGGCCAGCGCGGATATCCTCGCCGGGCTGGATGGCGCGGGTGCAGCAGGCGCAGCCGATGCTGACGAAGCCCTGGTCGTGAAGGGGGTTGTAGGGGACGCCGTTTTCCTTGAGGTAGGCCACGACGTCGTCGAGCGACCAGTCGATCAAGGGGTTGAACTTGGGAATTCCGTTGGCGGCGTCCCATTCCACCGCCTGCATTTCGGTGCGGGTGGACGACTGGTCGCGGCGCAGGCCGCAGATCCAGCCGTCGGCGGCGGCCAGTTTGCGTTTGAGCGGGTGGACCTTGCGGACGCCGCAGCAGCGCTTGCGCGCTTCGATGCTGCCGTAGAAAAGGTTGATGCCCGCGTCGGCGACCATGGCTTCGACCTCGGCGGCGTCGGGGAAGGCGATGCCGATCTTGAGGCCATACTTCTTCTCGGTGTCGGCGATGAGGGTGTAGGTCTCGGGGAAGAGCCGCCCGGTATCGAGGGTGAAAAGCGGGATCTTTAGTCCTGATTTGGCGATCAAATCGGTGATTACCTGGTCTTCCTGTCCGAGGGCGGTGGCGAAAACGGGGGCTTTGAGGGTTTCGGCGGCGAACGCCAGGATTTCCTGGGCGGTCGCGCCTTGGAGCTGTTTTTGGGTTTCGGCGATGGTTTTTTCGGTAGGTTTCTTCATGGTTTCCTGCTCTATTGGGGCAATAACCTATATACATGATCGGAATAGTAAAGATAAAACAGGACAAAAATAATCACCTATACTGGGTGGGCGGATTTCACACCGCCGCCGACGGAAGATTGGCCGGGAATGGCCTTGCAAGGCCCAGTTTGTTCAGCCATAAATGAACACCATGAATGCGGCACCCGTTGAAACCCCAGTCCTCAGTCCGCTCGAAAGCGAAGTCGTGGCGTTTTTCGTCCGCATGGCGGACGTGCTCAACCTGCCCCGCTCGGTGGGGGAACTCTACGGCGTCCTCTTCATCTCCACCCAGCCGCTCTGCCTCGACGATTGCCGGGAACGGCTCAACATCAGCAAAGGTTCAACCAGCCAAGGCCTGAAAATCCTGCGCTCCTTCGGCGCCATCCGCGCCGTCTATGTGCCCGGCGACCGCAAGGACTATTATGTTGCGGAAACCTCCCTGCGGAAAATCGCCTCGGGCTTCGCCAGCGAACAGATCCAGCCGCATGTCGCCGGCGGGGCGGAGCGCATCGGGCGCATCCGCGAACTGCTCGATGCCTATGAAAGCGAAGAGCGGGAACAACTCGAAGAGAAGGTGGACCTGCTCGAAAACTGGCACACGCGCGCAGGCAAGACGCTGCCCCTCGTGCTGAAATTGATCGGCGGATAAGGAACCATGGTTCAAACCCCCCAATTCGAACCGGGCGCGCGCTGGTATTGCGTACGCGCCAAGCCCAAGAAGGAGCGGTCGGCCGCCGCCAACCTGGCCACGATGCATGGCTTGGAGGTTTTCTGCCCGCAAATCCGCTTCCGCCGCAAGACGGTGCGGGGGGCGGTCTGGTTCCAGGAGGCGATGTTTCCCGGCTACCTCTTCGCCTGCTTCGACATGGTGGAGATGAAACGGACCGTTGCCTACGCGCCGGGCGTGATGGGCATACCGGCCTTCAACGGCCGCCATGTGGCTATTCCCGCCGCGGTGATCGTGGCGCTGCACCAGGATTTGGATGAAAACGACGTGGCCGACGGCGCCGTTCCGCTGGAGGTGGGCGATGAAACCACCATCCTCGACGGGTCGATGCGCGGCCTGAAGGTCAAGGTGATCCGGTTGATGCCGGCCCAGGAACGGGTGGCGGTCTTGCTGGAAATGCTCGGAACCCTGGTGGAAGCCGAGTTCCCGGTGGAGGCGCTGGAGCGCCATGCCAAGCATAGGGTGGCGGGCGAGGGCTAGCGCCGCCAAAAGCGAATATCCCATGGTCGGGTATTCCGGACAATTTGAGGATGCATGGAAGGTTTCAGCCAAAGGGGCTGAGCGACCGCGGGCGGCAGCGTGTCCGGATCAATGTTAAAAAGGGGCGAGGTTAAAAAGGTTCAAGGGGCCAATGTTCCCTCCCGCTCTTCACTCCTCACTCGTCACGTCTTACTTTTCAATCGTCACGTCTCACTCGTCACGTCTCAATCATCACGTTTCAATCATCACGAATCACGAGGGTTAAACCATGTGTGGAATTGTAGGATATATCGGAAAACGCAAGGCGGCGGACATCCTGGTGGACGGCTTGCGCCGCATGGAATACCGGGGTTACGACTCGGCCGGC
>JBGSLE010000231.1:0-14232 GCA_041740875.1 Pontiella sp.
CAACGACATGACGCGCAAGATGACCGTCATCGAAGGCCTCGTCGATTTTGTCCACCTTGATCCGGAACTGCCGGACATTGCCGCCAAGCGCTTGAACGGCCCCGGCCCCATCGCGATCAAGCCCGGCATGGCGCGCGGGGAAATCGTCGCCTACCTGCAAGGCCTGCGTGCCACCCACCCCGTCGCCGACCTCGCCTTCTACGCCAACCGAGACCTTGCGACCACCGACTGGCGGCCGTTCCTCAAGGCGGCATTCGAGCGCAACCCCGTCGTCATCGAAGCAACCAAACAGCTTTCCGATGAAGCGCTAATCCAAGCCTTGGATCAACTGCCCAACGAATCGATCTACGACGGGACGCGCGTCGCCCAGCCGGACGAAGTATGGAATTTCCAGCGCGGCGACGGGCTCGAACGGGCCATCGCGTTGGCCAACGTCTGGAAGGCGCGCCATCCGGATGGGACGATCCAGATCGAATCGGCCGATGGCTATGTGCGGTTCAAGGCGGGCGAAACCGAACACCGGTTCGAATCCGGCAAGGCGTTGAACAAGCGGTTCGAGGTCTAGGGCTTCTTCCTTAGCTGTTCATTGCCTGTTCGAGCGGTAGGCATACTGGAAGCGGCCGTTGGGGGCCGCATCGCCATGGATCAGCCAGTCGGTGGCATCGGTGGTTTGCCGGTTGTCGGACCACTTGAACCGCAGGGAAAATTCCTGCCCCGCCAAACCGAGCGCGGTGCGCGGCACCATGACCGCAAGCTGGTTGCCTGCGGCTTCGATCTCGACCTGCGCGAGCCCCTCCCACATCCAACCTCCGAGGGAACGCTCAAGGATGAAGCGCTGCTTCATGAACGGATCGAGGCGGATGCGGTAGTGGTAGCCCTCCCAGGTTGGCGCAGTGGACGGAAGCCCATCGACGGCGACGAACAGCTCCATCCAGTTTTCCCCGGCGCGGGGCGTCAGCGGTTCGACCGTCTCGACGCGGAAGATTAGCTGGTCCGCGTCGTGCCCGACCATGGCCCGCTTGAAATCGTTGCGTCCGGTCTGGTCTACCAGCGGCCCAATCCGGCCCCAGCCGAAATGGTCGCGCGGGTCGGTGTCATGCAGCGTATCGCGGTATTCGGCGCAGTCCGAGGCGGGGCGGGCCCCCTTGAAGCGGCGGATGCCCGCAACCATCTGGTAATAGTAGTTGTCGGCGAAACCGCCGCGCATGGGCTCGATGTCGCGGTTGTATTCCTCGGTGAAGAGATCGACAAAGCGCGGATGGCCGTCCGGCATCGTCTCGCCGGCATAGCTGCGGCTGTGGTTGTTTGAAAACCGCATGGCGATCCATTCGTTCCATTGGGTGATGAAGATGAATTCGGGATCGACCTTAAGCGCATGGTTCCATTGCTCGGCAAAATAGAGGCCAAGCGGCGTTTTGGCCGGATGGGAGGGCGCCTTTGCATGGAAACTTTTCCCGACATCCTGACCGGGATGTTCGGCGGTCGCAACGACGACCTGCTCCGGGATGTCGGGCGATTCGTGCCAGCCATACGCCTGCGGGGTGGATTCGACCCACGGCCAGCGGTCCTTGCCGTCGCCGAACCAGGGGCGGCCCTTGTTGCTCCACGCCCAGGACGCCCGCATGGAGAAGAATCCGGTGTAGGCGGGATCGAAGTCGCATTCCACGAAATTGGCCAGAATGAGCGGTTTGCCTTTCCAGAAAAACCAGAGATCCTTGTGGAGTTCCTTGGAATAGAGGTCGCGGTAGACGGCCGACACCACGCGCTGGTTGTTTTCCGGAATAATGCCGCAATTGAAGGCCACCTGCGGCGTCTTCCCGCCCTTCGCCCGGATGTCGGCGTAGATGCGCAGGATCTTCATGTAGGTATCGCGGTAGTGGTAGCCGTTGGTCAGGTCGAGGATCACGACATCGACCCCGGCATCGGCAAACATGCGGGCGTGACGGCGGATCAGCCACTCGTCGTCGGCCACGTAGTAGCCGAAGAGCGATTCCCCCCAATGGTGCCAGCTGTTGTCCGGCCCCCATTCGCGTTGTTCGACCGGCGAGGCCAGAATCTGCGTTATGTCGCGCGGAGACCGCGTTTCCACGGCCAGGTCGGGGCGGCGCACCCCCTGCCCGTCCGCCGCTTCGTGCGATGGATCCTTGTGAACATCGTACCCGTGCGAACCGTGCCAGATATAGTAGAAGAGCCCAACGGTCTTGCCCGCGCGCGGCGCTCCAACCGCCTCGTGGACGGGCACTTCGCGCCCAAGCCGATCCGTGCAGACCCAGGTATCGCTAAACGTATCCCACGTCTCGGCGCCCGCCGTAGCGGCGGCGGCCAGCAGGCCCAGCATCCAGCTTATGTTCATTCGGCTCCTTCAGGGTGATAACGATACAATGGTATGACTCCAACAAGATACGGACAACCGCCGCATTTACAAGGGGCAAGTGGCAAAATGAGCCTGATTTACTTGGTTTTTGCGACAAAATTATCTCTATGCGCTTGATTGAAGGATGAGCATTGGATTATACCAACAACATGAATGCGCAAGACCAATACGCGGCGATCTTCCGCCCCGCGCCGGGCGATACGGCCGCCGCCGGGCGCATTCGGCACACCATCCTTCACCCCCGCGCACCCCGGATCCAATCCCAAGGAGAACCATGAAACCATCGAAAGACGACCCCAAGAAATACCAAAGCATCACGGCCGATCTCCTTAAGAAAATCCGGTCAGGCGAACTGAGCCCGGGCGACCGGATCCTGGCCGAACGCCCCTTGGCCGAACAATATGGCGTGGCCCGCCTCACGGCGCGCCGCGCGCTTTCCGACCTCGAAGAGCGCGGACTGGTCAAGCGCGACGGGCGCCGCGGCACGATCGTCGTCAACCTGCCCGACGCCAGCAAGGCGCAGACGCTCACGCTCATCTGCTCGGCCTCCCCGGGAACGATCATCGAAGAGGCCATCATGTCCGCGATGCGCAAGGCCAATGAACTCAAGTGGGGCATCCGGGTGATCCGGGTACTGCAGAACGACGACAAGCCCATCCTCGAAGCGATCAAGCTGGGAAACCCAACGCTCGTGCTTGGCTGGCCCAGGGACATTTCACCGTCCGGAAAACTTGAAAAGGCGATCCGGCGGAGCGGCTCGCACGTGGCCATTCTGGCGGGCAGCGTCGAAAACTGCGACATCCCCACGATCACCTGCGACGACCAGGAGGGCATGCTGCTGGCCATCAAGGCGCTGCAAGACGCCGGCCATGCGCGCATCGCGCTGGTCACCACCAGCGCTGACCCGACGCATCCGATCGCCTCCATGCAGATGAAGACCTGGTGGGAAATGATGCGGCCCACGATGACGAGCCAAGAGCTCAACAATAACCTCGTCGTGATCGGCAGCGTATACGCCGAAAACGGATTGTTCACCATGTTCAACCGCTTGAGCGAATACCTTGCTTCACCCGCATCCGCAAAGATCACGGCCCTGCTCTGCCTGACGGAGGAGCTGGCCACGGCCGCCATCGCGGCGTGCCGCGCATGCGGACGGACGGTTCCCGAACGCATGTCGGTCATGGAATATGGCTGGTCTCAGCGCAGCGAATACTACAACCCGCCGCGCACCGGGATCTACACCCACATCGACAAGCACATCGATCTTGCGATCGATCTGCTGGTGCAAATCCGCAAAGGCAACCAGCCCAGCCAGCTGCGCCACTATGTCAAGCCGGAGCTGATCGTGCGCGAAACCGTCGCCGAACCCTGGCGCGGCTAAACGCGTCATTCCAGCAACAGCCGGATGAACTGCGCAGCCTCGGTTTCGGTCGAGATGCGATTGGTGACGCTGTTGAATTCCGCGTCGAGGACGCCAATGCCGACCACTTCGACTCCGTTGGTCGTCCATTCCGCGGCAACGAGATCGTCGGCGACTTCGACCGTGTAGCGCACCGCGCTTTTTGCCGCGTGCCGGACGTGGATATAGTCGATCCAATCGCTACCGGTTTCGATGACCGGGAGATGTCCACGATCAGCGGAATTCGTCGGATTGCCGCCCAGCGCATATTCGGCCAGGTTCAGGAGCCCATCGTCATCGTCATCGTCGGTTTTCCCGCCAACCACCGCGCGGGCGTGCGCCCATGCGGTGTAGGGATCGGAAAGCACGGTGATGGTTCCGCTTGTCTTGACCAGGAAGGATTGCTGGGACGCGCTGAAGTTGGTGTAGGCGTAGGTTCCGGCATCAACGGGTATTCCGTCGATTTCGAGCGTTGCGACCGCCACATTCGCATCGTTGTAATACCGTCCGCTTCCGGAGAGCCTGATCCCGAACGACGCTTTGTTGGTCGGAATCGGGGAGAGATCCAAGGTGCCGTTTCCATGCACGTCGAACACGCCGGTAAATGCGCTCGTGTCGATCCCGTTTTCGAAGCGGACCACGCCGGCTCCGCTGGCGGATGTATTGCCGAGAATGTCGATCCGCCCGCTGCCGGCCAGTGCACCGGAGTTGAAGACGAGGGAGCGACCCGTCGTGGCATTGCCGGATTTCAGGCTTCCGGCGTTCAGCTCGATGGTCGCGGCTTTGACCGTACCCGACAGGTTGTTGTTGTAGTGGATCTGGCCACCCTCCAGCACCAAGGTATTGAAGGTGGTGACCGAACTGAGCTTTGGGGTGAGGGATCCGCCTACCTGCACCACGAAGGAGAGGCCGGCGAACGTGTTCGTTCCCTCCGACGTAAGCGCATAGCCGGCCGTTTGCCACGCGTTGGTATCGCCCGGTTGGGGAACCACCCCGCCGGTCCAGGTGGCGTTCGAGTAGATGCTGCCGGCCGCCACCGCAGGAACGGAACCCAGCACCGGCGGCGGGTTGTTGAAGTTGCGGACCTTGCTGTCGGCATCCGCCTCGGTCGGAATCCCCGAGCGGCCTTCGAACAGGTCGCGCTGCTCGATCAGCGACAAGACCAGGCTCGTCAGGGTGTTGCCGTAGAGATCCGGCGCCTCCGTTTCGGGGTAGAACGTGTAGGTGGGGTAGTTGTAAGTGACCGGCATGAAGATCACCCGCGGACTGCGGTTGAACTCCCACCCCATCAGGTCGTTGCCCAGCCAACGAACCATGCGGCGCATCTGCTGGAAGCCATCCGGGTTGCCGTAGGGTTCGCTTCCGCTGATCGGCACCTGGAAAACCAGTTCCTTGGCCGAGGTCAGTTCGTTCGTCCAAAGAAACTTGAGCAAATCCTGCCGGCTGCCGACATTGTCGAACCATTTCCCCGGCTCGGCCTCCAGCAGCACCGCGTCGATCAAGGCGTTTTTGCACCAGTTCTTGTTGGCGAGCGAATTGTTGCGCGCGTTCCACATCAGGCCGACCTCCGCATGGCCGTTGGCGTCGAGGTAGTCCCGTATCTGCTGAACCTCCGCAACTGTCCATGAGTATGAATTCGTACCAACGGCATTGTCGTAAATCATGATGTTGCCGAGCGTGTAGCCAAACGTCGCGGCGTCTTCGAATTTTCCGTCGATGATCTGCTCGAGGGTCGTCTCGGGATGGCGGTCGGAGTCGAACGCAGAACGGGGAATCGGAGAAAACGAGCCGTCGGCGTGCTGGATTTGGTTAAAAATGGTTTTCCACTGGGCGGTCGATGGCGATGTTTCGTTTTCGCATGGCGTTCCGGGATCCGGCAGGCACGGGGCGCGGTTGATGTTCAGTCCCGTGACCTGGGCCGCGGTGTTGCTCCACGACTGCGGATAGACGGCGGCATTGGCGGGGGTGCAGGAGGTTCCCATCCACACCTCGTAGGAAAATCCAGCCGTGGCGCATAGCCAAGCCGCCAGGAAAACGGCTTTCTTCCCCGTCCGCGACCTCAGTGATTGCGTTGCTGTATTCATAGGTATTCTCAGCTATTCGACCATCAGCCGGATGAACTGGTTGGTTTTTATTTCGGTAGAAATCCGGTTGGTGACGGTGCTGAACTCGGCATCCAGCACACCGGTGCCAACCACCATAACGCCATTGGTCGTCCATGCGGGCGAAACGAGGTCGTCGGCGATTTCGACCGAGTAGCTGACGGCGCTGTCGGGTGCGCTGCGCTTCACGTGGACATAGTCGAGCCAGTTGGTTCCCAGTCCAATGGTTGGAGCATGGCCGCGCTCGGCGGGATTGGCTGGGTTGCCGCCGAGGGCATATTCGGCCAGGTTCAGGAGCCCGTCGCTGTCGTCATCGTCGGTCTTTCCGCCAGTGACGGCGTTGGATTCGGCCCACTGGGTATACGGATCCGGGCTTTGGGTGACGGTGATCGTTCCGCCGTTATCGGCAAGATAGGGCTGGTAGGTCGCGCCGATCGTGGCGTAGGTGTAGGTTCCAGCCAGGAAGCTGTGTCCGGCAATCTTGAGGGTGGTGACGGTGATCGCCGTATCGTTCCAACATTTCCCGCTGCCGGAAATGACCATCCCAAATGAGGCCGTGGGGACGGGCGGCAGATCCAGAATGCCAAAATCGGACACGTTAAACAGACCAGAGAAGTCTGCGGTGGTGATCGTATCTTGAAAGGTCACCTTCCCGCCATCGACGGCTTTCCCAGTGATCTTGATCGTTCCGGTTCCCTTCAACGAGCCATTCAGGAAGCGTACTCCTCGGTTGCCGCTACCCGCTTGCAGGGTGCCGCTGTTTAACGTAAAGGAGTGGTTCCTGAGATCGAAATTAACCCCAAGATTGTTGCCCATATAAACCGTGCCGCCATCAAGCACCAGATGGTTCAAGGAGAGGGTTGCGCCTGGAATGCCTGGAGCGAGCAGTCCGCCGGATTGGAGCACAAGGGTATCGCCATTGAAGGTTTGCGTGGCGGCGTCTTTCATGTCCAGGGTATAGCTTCCTGATTGCCACGTGTTTCCGTCGCCCGATAGTGGCGCGGCTTCGCCCCATGTGGCGGAGCTGGAGAGATTGCCGTTGGCGATGGCGGTAATCGTGCGCGGCGGGGGCGTCACGGTCAGCGAAAATAGGTTGGTGGCGCTTAGGATTCCATCGCTGACCACGAGTCGAATGCCAGCCGTGCCGGTTTGGCCCGGCACCGGCGTAATCACGACTGTGCGGTTGGAGCCGCTGCCGCCGAATTGGAAGTTTTCGTTCGGCACGAGGGTCGGGTTAAGCGCGAAGCCGCTGACTTGCAGCACGTTCACGTTGGCACCGCCTGAAACGGTGAACGGAATGGCCGGGGTCGGGGTACCTTCGCGCGTCGTCTGGTCGGCCACCGAGCCGATGGTCGGAGGAAGAATGGTTGGGGCAGCAACGGTGATCGTCCCGCCATTGTCGAACAGGAACGCTTTTTTGGCGCTGGTGAAGGAGTTGTAGGTGTAGGTGCCGGGGCCGAACGAAGTTCCATCGATCACGAGCGAGCGCACCGCGATGCTCGCGTCGTTCCAATATTTTCCGGTGCCGGAGAGCTCGATGCCGAACGAGGCACTGCCGGTGGCGGGCGGCAAGTTTAGAACGCCGTAGCTATGAACATTGAACGTGCCGGTAAAGCCATGCGTGCTGGTCCCTTTTTCGAACTCGACGTTCGAGCCATTGGTGCTGGTTCCCGTGATATTAATGATCCCGTTCCCCGCCAGCACTCCCTGCGCAAACGTCACATCGCGCCCTTTATCCGTACCGGTTTGGATGGTGCCGCTGTTGAGGGTGAAGGTGTGGCCGGAGAGATCAATCCCAAAATCTCCAGTATTATTCATGTAAATCAATCCACCGCTCAGGGTCAGGTTGTTTGCCAGCAAAATCGCGGAAGCAATGCCTCCGTCCAGTCTGCCACCGGACTGAACCTCTAGGGTGTGGCCATGAAACAGGGCTGTTTTGGTTGGCGACACGGTGATCTTTAGTGCACCGGTCTGCCAGATGCGGGTATCGCCTTTGAGCGGAGTCATGCCGGTCGCCCACGTTGTTCCAGCAAGGATGCTTCCCGTCTGAACCGCCGAAACTACTCCGTCCGTATCAACGGCATAGACAAACGTGCGGCTGCCATTTAGCGATCCGTCGTTGGCGGTCAACGTGATGACCGTCGTGCCGGTCACGCCTGAAATCGGAGTGATCGTCGCGGTGCGATCGGCCCCGCTGCCCGCGATGACGATATTCGCCGCCGGGACAAGTGCGGCATTGGACGAGGCCTTCGTGACCGTGATCAACGCGGCTGCCGTTTCGTTATCGCTCACGGTGAACGGAATGAGTGCTGGCCCCGTTCCGTCCGATAGATGGTTTTCAACGGGTGCGATTACTGGCGCATCGTTCATGGGATTGACTGTGAGCACAAAAAGCTCGTTGGTCGAATATACCCCATCCGAGACGCGCAGGGTAATCGTGGCCGAGCCGTATTGATTGGTCGCGGGTTGCACAATCACCGTACGGCTGGCTCCGCTGCCGCCTAACGTAATGCCGGTATCGGAAACCAACGTCGTATCCGACGAAAAGGATTCGACGAGTAGGTTATTTGCCGCAACCAGATCATCGCCGATGGTGAAGGGGATGGCCGATGTGGCAACATCTTCGTTCACCGCCAGATCCGCCACCGCGCTGATCGTTGGCGGCGTGTTAGGCGCGACGATGAGCGTCCCGCCATTGTTCAGAAAATAGGCTGGGAAATCGGCATAGGTGTAGGTTCCCGCCGCAATTGGGGTGCCCGCTATCGTAAGCGAAGTGACGGCCACTGCCGCATCGTTGGCATATTTTCCCGTTCCAGAAAGTGCGAGGCCGAATGAGGCGTCTGCAATCGGCGACAGATTGAGAATGCCGTTGTTTGAAACATCGAAGGTTCCCGCGAAATCGCGCGTATCGATGGTTGATTGCAGCTCCACGTCGGAGCCGTTGGTGCTCGTCCCGGTAATTTGAATCGTTCCGCTGCCGGTTAAGGAGCCGTTTTTGAAGCGGATATCCCGGCCATTGTTTACCCCGCCCGCTCTCACCATTCCGCTACCTAGCGTCAGCGCATGACCCCTCAAATCAAGCGTCAATCCGTTATTATTCGCCGTTGTAATTTCGCCGCCCGCCAACGTCAGATCATTCAGCGTCAAGGTCGCGGTGGCAATTCCCGGAATAAAGGAGCCGCCCGATTGAAGCACCAGCTCACCGCCCTGAAAGGTTTCAACGCCCGAGGCCATCGACAACGCCCGCGCGCCCGACTGCCACACATTGCGGTCGCCCGCCACCGGCAGTACGCCGCCCCAGGTTGCCGCCGTATTAACCGCTCCACTGGCCGCAGCCGTATGCAGGGTCGGCTCCGCTACCGTCAGCTCGAAGGTTTGGGTGTACGAAAACGGCGCGATGGTGGCCGTGATTGAAATCGTCGTCGTACCGGTCTGATTCGCGACTGGGGTTAGCGAAATAGTCCGGTTGGCACCGCTTCCGCCCAGCGTGATGTGGGCGTTTGGCAAAAGCGTAGCGTTCGACGAATCGATCGTAATCACTGGTTGCGCGAACGCGGTGATGAACTCGGAACCCAGCGTAAAGGGGATCGCTCCCGTTGAACTGTTTTTCGCCACCGTCTGATTCGCAATCACTCGAATGGCTGGATCGGGCGTTCCCGCCGTTTCTACCACCCACTTCTGCTGATGGCACAGGGTGTTGGTGGCGCTTTCCGGCGTTTGATTGCCATCGCGAGCCCCTTGGCGGAAATAGGTAATATGATCCGATTTGTAGTCGACCCCTTTTTTCATCATCTCCGCCCAGAGGTAATGATAGGTTTTTTGCGCACTCACCAAATCTTCATAGGTTTCCGGTCCGCCGCCCATGAAGACAAAGGCGATCTTGCCACGATCCTGCGCCCATTTCGACATATCGGCCATGGCTTGAAGCGTCCGTTGACCATCCACAATACCGTCTGGATCCCAGTCGCCGATATGGCACTCCGTTCCAACGCCGTCGAATTGGGCGATATATTCTTTCATTTCATCGGTCATGCGCAGCCAGCTGTCGCCATCTTGGTCAAAGGTGCGTCCGCCGAGCAACTGAACCAGCTTCACGGTATCTTTGCATTGCAAGGGCGGATTCGCATTGGCAATGGCCGAGCGATGGTCGTCGATTTCGCGTTGCGAAAGAATCCGTCGATCCGCCGGAAACGGCCCACCGAGCCCATTGGGGTCGATCCAGTTTTCGCGATACATCCAGATGCCGACCACATCCCGGTTCACGGCTTCATAATCCCGGATTCGATTCACGGTATTGCCGGCATTGAATTCCGTCGTCGGGCCATACGTCCCCACCACAAAAAAGGCCTCGTCGGCATCGAAAATACGTAGCTTGTCCGACGACAAGGTCTGGTCGAAGCAGATATAATCCATGCCGCTTTTACAGACCGGATAATTGGCCGCATTGAGATACTGGTTCAGGATGTTCGAATCGGCGCCGATGCGCATCATGATCGGGGCGGCGGGCACCGATGCGGCGCAAAGCCATGCGGCCAAAACGGCCGGGCGGATGGTTTGACTAAAGTCCATTTCGAATCCTTTTCGCGTAAATTTGATGTGTTCGGCCGCAGGCTACGCTATGGCAGCCCGTAAGGTGCGGAACCGATCTTGATCGGATTGCGGCTCGCATTTTTTTCCTCTTTTATGGTCATATCCCAATATAGCCACAAGGCACCGGAACGCAACTGTTTAAAATGAACATTTCTTGCCGTTTCGCCAAATAAAACAAATGCAATGTTGCCGGTGTTTTTACTGGTAATATACCATTTACCCATTACCTTTCCCTTGAAAACGCCGCTTCCGCGACGGGAAGCGCGGCGTGCTGCAAGAACCACTGGAGGAGTCCGATGAAACAAACGTTGCTGATGTTGCTGATGTTGCCACTGGCCGCCCGCGCGGGCAATCCGATCATTCCCGGCTATGCCGACCCGCACATGAAGATTTGGGATGGCAAAATGTACCTTTCGGTCGGAAAGGACGAAAGTCCCGCGCTCAAGCGCTTTTCGATGATCCATTGGGCCGTCTTTTCCTCCACCAACCTCGTCGACTGGACCCTGGAATCCAAAGTGGATCCGGCCGACACCTACCTGGGAGCGGGCTACAACCGTTGCTGGGCGAGCGACCTCGCGCGCAAGGATGGCCTCTACTACCTGTACACCTCGAACGGCGGGGAGGAAACCAGCGTCTTCCGCGCGGAACAACCCGGCGGCCCCTTCCGCGACATCCTTAAACGGCCCATGCTCGCAAAAGGCATGTCGATCAATCATGAATACGACCCCACCGTTTTTACCGAGGATGACGGGCAGCATTACATTGTGTTTGGACGCGACGGGCAGTTGGGCGACCACCTGATCCACTACCAGATGGCCAAGCTCGCCGACGACATGGTGTCGATCGACGGCAAGCCGCGCGACCTGATGACCACCAAGCCCTACGGATTCGGCGACAAGAACCGGGCGCGCGACCACCAGTATTTCCACAAGCACAACGGCATTTACTACCTGAGCTGCGCCGGGGCCTACATGACCTCGACCAACCGGTACGGCCCCTTCGACAACGAGCGGCACACCGGGCAGAACGGCCACAGCAGCTTCGCCGAATACAATGGCCAATGGTACCACTGCAACGAATGGACCTGCGAACCGCACGGCGTCCGGCAGTACCGCCAAGTCTGCCTCACCTACCTCCACTACAAGGACAACGGGGACATGGTTTCCGATCCGGCCTTCCTGCAAGGCACGTCGGTTGCGAAGGAAGGCATCCACTACCGGACCGGGGTCGGCAACTACAGCGCGAGCTGGGACAAGATCGAGGCGGAATGGTTCTTCAAGATTTCCGGGGCCGTAAAACGCGAGTCGCCCGCAGGTGGTTTCGAGATCCAGCAGGTCCGGGATGGCTCCAACCTTCATTTCCCGAACGTGGCCGACCTGCCCGCCAACGCCACCGTCACCCTCCAACTCGCCTCGGCCAACCCGGGCGGACGGATTGAAATACGCAAAGACAGCCCCTCGGGTTCCTTGCTGGGATCCTGCGAAATTCCGAACACCGGCTCGTGGAGCCGCTACCAAGCCGTCCCCTGCCCCCTGAAAAACGAGGCCGGCACGGCAAACCTCGTCCTGGTGTTCAAGGGCGGGGCCGACGACCTGCTCCACTTGGATTGGTTCGGGTTTTAGCCTGGCCGCCCGGTGGCAGCCAGGCCCCGCCGGGCTACAGGCGGTAGTACTGCTCCCACCCCTTGCGCGGCGGCGGTCCGGCGAGCAATTCGTCGGCCTGCTTGTTGTTGGTGATCCGCTTGGTCTTGCGGTCGAACTCCAACGCGCCGCCCAGCCGTTGGGCCAGGCAGCCTAGTGAAAGCATCTGGCAGAGCGGCCCCGCCACGGAGAACGGCGACCGGGACTGCTCATCGCCCCGGCAGGCCCGCAGGAAGTTTTCGTAGTGGTTGGAGTTCTTGCCGAAATCCTTCGTGATCGTGCCGTCCATCAGCAGCGCCTTGTGCTTTTCCAGCGGAACGATATAGAGCGGATCGCTGTGGCTTCCGCCTTGGAACACATGCTCCTTGCTGTAGATGAACTTGCCGGGCTTTTTCGCTCCATCCCCTGTATAACCCTCCGGCACCGGCGGCTTGTTCTTCACGCCATCGTACCAGTCGATATCCATGGCGGGCATGGCACCGCGGGAGGGAAACTGGAAATTGATGGTCGTGGCCAGCGGATAGATGAAGGGATTGGGGCCATCGAGCTTTTTGGCCGAAACCTTTTCGGGCAACCCCAAATCAAGGAATTGATGGATGGTGTCGAGGATGTGCGCGCCCCAGTCGCCAAAACAGCCGGTGCCGAAGTCGTACCATCCGCGCCAATTGCCATAGTGCAGCTTTTCGCTGAAGTCATGTGGTTGCGCAGTACCCTGCCACACCTCCCAATCCATCGCTGGCGGCACCGCTTCACCGGCAGGGAACGCCTTGACGTTCCCCCACTTATGCCAGCGGCGCGGACTGTTCATGTAGGCATCGACATGGGCGACATCCTTGATGACGCCCGATTCCGTCCACGCCTTGAACTGGAAATAGTTGGTGCCGGAATGCCCTTGGTTTCCCATTTGGGTGACAACCTTGTATTTGCTCGCGGCGGCCATCATCAGCTCGATTTCCTTGAAGGTGCGCGCCATCGGCTTTTCGACATAGACGTGTTTGCCAAGCGCCATGGCGGCCATGGAAATCGGGAAGTGTGAATGGTCGGGCACCGCCACGACCACCGCATCGATCTCGTTGCCCATCTGGTCGAACATCGCCCGGAAATCGCGGAATTTGCGGGCGTTGGGGAATTTGGCCACGGTATCGGCCGGCGCGACGCCCTCCTTGTTCCAGCCATATTCGTTATCGCCCTTGCCGATGGGGCCGGTGCTGTCGATATCGACATCGCACAAGGCCACAATGTTTGCCAAGCCGGTCGTGGCCATGGCTCCCGCCACGCCTGCGCCTTGGTTCCCGATCCCTATGCAAGCCAAGTTAACCTTGCCATTGGCCCCCAGCGCCTTGCCGGGGATCATGGCCCACGACGCCGCAGCGCCCGTGGCCAAGAGTGATTTCCTGCGTGTTAGCCCAATCATGCTGTCGCCTCCATGTGTCGCGGTTCCTACCGATTCGAAAGATACATTGACAGGTTTATGCAATTCCACTTGCAAAAGCAACCCCTATTTGTCACCTTCTATTACAAACAAGCCCACAAACCACGAAAGGTGACGTAGAAATGAGAACATTATCCGCCGTACTGCTGGCCGCAACCCTGACCGGCTGCTCCTCCCTCCAAGCCCAGAACGATGGCTGGGTCGTTCTATTCGACGGCAAGACCCTCAACGGCTGGACAAATCCCTACAGCCATGGCGAAGCGTCGGTCGTTGACGGGGAAATCCACCTGGTGGCCCAAAAGAAGTTTTTCCTCTGCACGGAAAAAACCTACACCAACTTTGTCTTCGAGGGTGAGATCATGCTTCCCGAGGGCAAGGCCAACTCCGGCTTCATGTTCCGCTGCCACGTCGAGCCCAACAAGGTCTATGGCTACCAGGCCGAAGTCGACCCCACCGATCGCGCATGGTCGGGCGGGCTCTACGACGAAGGCCGCCGCCAATGGCTCAACCCCGTGAAACCCGAAGACTCGCCCTCCGCCGTATCCTTCCGCGAAAAAACCAAAGGCGCGCTGAAGCGCAACGACTGGAACCGCTACCGGATCAAGGCCGAAGGACCCCATCTCCAGATCTGGCTCAACGACGTCCTCTGTACCGACTACACCGACGACATGGACGCCTCGGGCTACATCGCCATC
>JBGSLE010000232.1:0-6649 GCA_041740875.1 Pontiella sp.
GGTGGCCGCCTGCCGTTCGGCCGACGAGGCGCTCGCCAAGCAGGCCGTCAAGCTCTTGGGCGGCTGGGGCAACGAAAACGGGTTGCCGGCCATGCTCGAACTCGCGGGCGACAAAGCCCTACCGGTCGCCGGGCATGTCGAACTCATGCGCGGTATTTCGCGCCTGCTGGCCGGGCAGAAGAAGCTCGACGAAACCATGGCTGTCCAGGCGCTGGGCATGGCCCGGCGCCCGGATGAAAAGAAGCTGCTGCTCGATGTGCTCGCCAAGGCCGAAGGCCCGAAGGCCCGCGCCGCCGTCGAGGCGTGCCTGCAGGATCCTGCGCTCAAGGAGCAGGCCGCCGAAGCGCTGGAAAAGATGCAAAAGCCGGATAACGGAAAAGGCAACGGCGGGAACAATAAGAAAAAGAACAAGTCGAAGGCGTAGGGCAATTCGATTCTTGGTAGGGACGGCTGTCCCTAGCCGTCCGAGGCGGAGTGGGGACACTCCGCCCTACCCATTGCGGCAGCGCAACCGTTATTTGCTCCACAGTCGCGCGGCCGCCAAGAAGGGCGAATAGACCAGCTTGCCGCCGCATTTCCGGCATACCAGCCGTTGGTTTTGCCGCTGGGCGGTCTGTTTCCAGCACCGGTTTTCGCAGGTGACGTGGTAGCGCGGCGGCGCCAGTTCAAACCGGTGCGCACGCGTGCCCGAGCAGCCGATTTCCAGCGCCTTTGATTTCCAGATTGCACCGTGGCCGTGCCGCTTACCGACCAGCGCGTGGGCGATTTCGTGCAGGATCGTGTCGCGGATATCCTCTTCCGAGCCCGACGTGGCCAGGCTGAGCGAAAGGGCGATGGCCCGGTCGCGGTAGATGCAGCAGCCGGCCCGCCGGGCGGAGTGGTCGAACGTAAACCGCCAATCCCCAAGACCGTGCCGTTGCATCAGCTCCAATGCCAAAAGTTGCACCGCTTCGGCCCGCCGTTCGCGTTCGGTGCCATCGGCCGATTCCACCACCAGCCGTTCGTACGGTACGGCGTATTCAGTGCCGTCCACCCGCACCAGCGCACGCTTGGGATTGGTCCGCACCACCACACCCTCCAGCATCCGCCGACGGTATTTAAACCGCACCGCATCGTTCGGCGCAACGCGGGCGCGCAAGCTGTCGGATTTGTTTAGCATGGGGTTCAATGTCGGCGGTGAGAGAGCGGAGAAGGTAATGCGTAACCCGACAGCTAGAAGCTGCAGAACAAAGCGGCGCAGCTTCTCGCGATCATTCACTCAGGATAGTGAACACGGTTGTTTTCTCCAATTGTGATGTGGCGCTTCTTCAAAAGCTCGGAGACGAGTTTTTCCTTGTCACTGTCAGAGATACCACCCTGGAATTGGAACATTGCTCCGATTGAATTGAGCAGTGTTTCCTTCTTTGATGGTTTTAGCTTCTTGAGTCTGTCCGCCACATATTGAACAAGCTCTGGGTCGGATGGAGCGGTTGCTGTTTCTCTCTTCTCAGGGTTTTGTTCTTCCTCTTCCTTGCGTGCCAATTGGATCAGTAGTTGCGCTAGCCGAAGCTTGTCTCGATAGCTCAGTTGTTCAGTTTGATTGGAAAGTTCGTTGTAGGTCATAGAGCGCTCGCATTGTTTGGTTAATGTAAGATCCATCATAGATCCACCAACCATTTACAGCAGGAAATGGCCGTGGGCATCGAAAAATATTCCGCGCGCCGTTTTCCGCCGAATAGGCGACGATTTTGCCGGATGGCATCTGTTGAGGCGTCCAGCTTGCCATCCAGCAACCCTGCAAAACGGATGCATGCTATCTGCAACCGTTGGGAAGAAAAAGGGAAAAGGCGGGGTTTCTTTTTTATGGGGAGTTCAGGCTGGGTACGCGCTCGTAATCGTAAGCTTCCTTCGTTCTCGTGCTCGTCCTCGGTTCGCCCATGTTCGGAATCGAGCACGAGGACGAGGGGGGAGTTCGAAGACGAGCACGAATAGGGTTCTTGCGCCAGTAGGGTTACACCCCATGGCAGAAGGCCGACCGATTATGTAGCCTTTTCCCAAGAAAGGGAAAATAGCCATGAGCATCGGAACCATTCTATTGATTGTATTTGTTATCTTTCTCTTGGGCGCATTGCCCACGTGGCCCCATAGCAAGAACTGGGGTTATTATCCGAGCGGCGGGTTGGGCCTCGTTGCCCTGATCCTGCTGATACTGATTCTTACGGGTCGACTTTGAAGGACAAGCACGACGAATAACGGGGCTGGGTAAAAACACGCTGCCGTACAAAACCGAAGAGATGGGAATAAGGAAAAAACATGAATGCGCGAACAAATATCCGAATGATAGTTATGAAGGTAATGCTGGTTTCAGCCTGCCTGTTGCTTTCGGGCTGCTGGCTTTCCTTTGGATGACCGCTTTCTCTGGGTCTAGCGAGCAGCCTTTTCGGCAGGAAGTGGATGCGCGGGCGTCGAAAGCAACATACCGCGCGCCGTTCACTGCCGGACAGGGCGTCGCTTCTGCCGGAAAGCATCCATCGTGGCGTCTACAGTTGTTTTGTGGACGCTAATCATAGTTCCCGCCCTCGTTGATGAGCCATTCCAAGGCTTTTGAACGACTCTTGGGCGGGGCTGCCTGATGGCCTCCATCAAAAGAAAAAACCACCACGGTGTTGCCTCTTGAACTAAGCAACTTACCATCGCGTTCCAGCCAGCGGTTGGCGTGGTCGTTATTCCCATTCACCATGGCGATTCGCATGCCGGAGGGATAGGGCCAGTCATAATAATCGTAACCGCCCAGCCATCCCGCATTGGCGTAGACGCCGGCCCACGGCCTGTCGATCTGGGCGGTGTAATTATAGGCACGCATGGCGCCACCGGAGTTTCCCCCCATGAATACACGCTTGGGATCGTGCGGAACCGTGGTTTCAATAATCGGAAGTAGCTCTTGGAATCTCTTCAGCATTTCCGCGTCGCCCTTGTCGTTTTCCGTATTATAGAACTCCGCGCAGGCAAAGGTCACAATGCCGTGTAGCTCCGCGGCCTCCACGCGAATAGCTTTAAATATCGCGCAGCCTGTCCCCCCGCATTGAATAGGATCAGCATCGGACGGTTTTTGTTCGTTTCGCAGACCGTAGGATAATAGACATAGAAATCGGTGGTATAATTCCCCTCTGCGACATAGTGCTCGAAGCGCCCTCCCAGCGTTTCGATCAGAACATTCATTTCCTGCTCGATCTGATTCCATTCCACCAGCCATGCCTGGTCAATGGGGGAAAGGTCTTCGAATTTCACCGTGCGTTCTTCCGTGTCATTAATCAGCAGGATTATATCGCCGGACTCGCTGTTGTAGCTCTGTTGTGCCGCGCGAAGCTTCTGCCCCGACTTGAACGTCCAGATTCTTTCATCCGTATTGGCGCGGACGGATGAAACGCAAAGGGTAATCAGCAGACCAAACGACAGGATCGATTTCAAACGCATGGGTAATCTCCTTTCTCGTTACTTGCAAAGCTAGTGTCGCATTGACCAACGAGGGTTGAAACTGTAGTGCGCTTTTGCGCAAAATGCGAAGCCTTTGTTGGCCTAACGGATGGTTGGCCGACGCGGGGCGTTCGGGAAGGAGCACAAGGAATAAGAGAAGAGATCCGGCCTGCGGTTCTACGGGTTTTCGGCGAGGGCGATGCGGTCGAGGCCGGCGAGGTCGTGCTTGATCTGGATGTCCAGATAGCCGAGCCGTTCGAGGCATTGCCGGACGGAATCGCCCTGGTCGTAGCCGAATTCAAGGAAGAGCATGCCGCCGGGGACGAGGACGTAGCACGCCTGGGTGGCGAGTTGCTTGATCAGCTCCATGCCGGAGGGACCGCTGTCGAGCGCCATCTGCGGCTCGAAGTCGCGCACGGAACGGGAGAGGGTTTCCCAGTCGCTGGTGGCGATGTAGGGCAGATTGGCGACGATGGCGTCGGCGCTGTTTTCGGCAAAACCTTCGAGCAGGTCGTTTTCGAGCCAGAGTATTTTTTGGTCCAGCCCGAGCCGCCGGGCGTTCTCCTTGGCCAGCTTGAGGGCGGCGGGGGAGCGGTCGACGGCCTTGAAGCTAGCGTCGGGGCGCTGCGTGGCGAGGGTGAGGGCGATGCAGCCGGTGCCGGTGCCTACATCGACGATGGTGGCGTGAGGATGGTTCCAAATTTTGGAGCTCAAGACCTCCTCGACGAGCAGTTCGGTTTCGGGGCGGGGGATGAGCGCGCGCGGATCGCATTTGATTTCGAGGCCCCAGAAATCGACGGTTCCGACGACGTATTGCAGCGGTTCGCCCGCTTCGATTCGCGAGGCCAGATCTTCGAGGTGGCGGATGCGCTCGATCGTTTCCGCCGCCGAAGCGTTGCCTTCGAGGGGGGCGGTGTAGATTTCCATCGGCTTGCAGCGCAGCACGTGCGCGAGCAGTTCCTCGGCCACGCGGCGGGCGTTGTCCACCCCGGCGGCCGCGAAGCGGTATTCGAACGATTCGATGAGTTGGAGCATTTGCATGGCGGGGAAGGGGGGAGGGGTTAAAAAGTTAAAGGGTGGAAGAGTTAAAGGGTGGAAGGGGGGAGGGGATTGCATGCTCTGCAACTCTTATACTCTTCCACCTTTTTCACCCCTATTTATAGTTCTTGGGTTCGACGCCGAGGTTTTTGATGCGGTAGTTGATGATGCGCTGGGTGGTTTGCAGGTAGCGGGCGACGGCGGCGGCGTTGCCGCGGTGTTTCTTGAGCGCGTCGATGAGGATTTCGCGCTCGTAGGCGTCGACCATCTGCCCGAGGTTGGCGCCGTTTTCGGGGAGCAGGCTGGTGTGCGTCTCATCGCTGGTTTGCAGCGACGGCGGCAGGTTGAAGCCGTGGATGACGCCGTCGGAGGAGGTGAGGACGGCGCGTTCGAGGCAGTTTTCGAGTTCGCGGACGTTGCCAGGCCAGTGGTAGGCCATCATCATGTTGATGGCGGAGGTGGAGATGCGCTTCATCTGCTTGCCGTACATGGTGCCGTATTTCTGGAGGAAGTGGTCGGCCAGGAGCATGATGTCGGCCTTGCGTTCGCGCAGGGGCGGCAGGAGGATGGGGAAGACGTTGAGGCGGTAGTAGAGGTCTTCGCGGAAGGTCTGCTTGAGGATGCCCTCCTCGAGGTTGCGGCTGGTGGCCGCCACGACGCGGACGTTGACGGTGATGGTTTCGTTGCCGCCGACGCGTTCGAAGGTCTTTTCCTGCAAAACGCGCAGGAGGCGCACCTGCACGGCGGGGGAGATGTCGCCGATTTCGTCGAGGAAGATGGTGCCGCCGTTGGCCAGTTCGAAGCGCCCCTTGCGTTGCTGCTGCGCGCCGGTGAAGGCGCCTTTTTCATGGCCGAAGAGTTCGCTTTCAATCAGGTTTTCGGGCAGCGCGGCGCAGTTGACGCTGACGAAGGCGTTGCTCTTGCGGGGGCTGTTGAAGTGGATGGCGCGGGCGACCAGCTCCTTGCCGGTGCCCGATTCGCCTCGCACGAGGACGGTGGCGTTGCTGTTGGCCACTTGGACGATCTGCTCGTAGACGCTGCGCATGGAGTTGCAGTTGCCGACCATGTTGTCGATGCTGTAGCGGTCGCCCAGCTGGCGGCGCAGCATTTCGTTTTCGGATTCGAGGGCGTGGCGCTCCTCGATCTCCTCGCGGATGGTGGAGACGGCCGAGGCCAGGATTTGCGCGACGTGCTCCAGGAAGACGCTGTAGCCATGCAGCTCCTCGGTGCCGGCGGAGGGCAGGTCGATGCTCATGGTGCCGATCACTTCCTTGTGGTGGATGATCGGTACGCAAATGAAGGCGGTTTTCTGGTCGCCGCGCGCCTTGGTGCGGTTGAGGAAGTCGGGCGATTGGCTGATGTCGGGGATGATGGCGGTCTTGCCGGTCTTGGCGACGCGGCCGGTCACGCCCTCGCCGAGCTTGTACTGCCCGCGCTGGATTTCGGAGGAGGAGAGGCCGCTGGAGGCCTCGATCTTGAGGATGTCGGTGCCGGGCTTGCGCAGCGCCAGCGTGCCGCGCAGCACGCCCATGCCCGTCTCCATGATCTGGAGCACCTCGTTCATCAGGTCCGCGACGTTGTGCTGGCGCGCGGAGATCGTTTGGGAAATCTTGTATAGGACACTCAGTTCCTTTTCGCTCTGGCTCATCGGTTGCATCCTCGGTCTGCGCGGTGCGGCTACGTTTCCGTCCCTACGCGAAGGACAAAAATGTATAGATGTTCCCTGCGCGAAACAAGGGTGTTTTAGGGCGAGATTGGATGCGTGGCCCGGCCGGCCCTACTGGTCGGCCGGTCGGCCGCCATTGCGCTTGTCCCGGTGCAGCCCGCTCCAGAACTCTAGCAGTTCGGCGTTGCGGTTGAGGGATTTGGCGGAAAACTTGAAGTAGAGGTAGGCGTCGGGGAAGTGCTTGCCATGCAGGAAGCGCTGCGGCTGCTTGCCCTTGGTTTTGGCGAACCGGTATTGGTTGGCCATGATGTCGGAGACCTGGAAGATGACCAGTTTCGGGATGCGCACGTGGTCGCAGACGGCGCGGAGGTGCTCCTGGACGGCGATGTGCGCGGTCTCGTGCGGCGGCGCACCGGCTTGGATGTGCTGCGCGGCGAGGAATTCGTGGTATTCGCCGAAGAGCAGGGCGAAGAGCAGGGCGGGGTGGACGGA
>JBGSLE010000233.1:0-3953 GCA_041740875.1 Pontiella sp.
TGATGGATTGCGGCGGCGGCATCGAACTTTCGGTCGATGGACGCGAGGTGACGGTGATCACGCCGGCCTCGCCCGTCGGCGCGGCGCTCGCGGGCCGCAGGGAGGGCGATTCCTATTCCTTCCGGGCGGGTTCGGCGGGCAAAATCCTGCATGTGGAATAGCGGGTTGAGCGCGGCCTGGCGGCGGGTCAAAAACCGCTAAAACCATGCTTTACATGGGGTAGGGCGTTCCGTATAGTGCCGCGCTTACTTTGGAAAGCGAAAGAGATAAACAAGGAGTCCACACGTGGATCAAGCAGTCAAAGCTGGCATCAAAAACGAATTCAAGCGCAGCGAGCAGGATACCGGATCCGTCGAGGTCCAGGTTGCGCTACTCACCTCGCGCATCAAGGAATTGACGGAACATCTCAAGGACCACTCGAAGGATAACAGTTCGCGCCGCGGCCTCATCATGATGGTGAACAAGCGCCGCAAGCTGCTGACCTACCTGCAGAGCAAGGACGATGTCCGCTACAAGGGGCTGATCGGCAAGCTTGGCTTGCGGAAATAGTCGCTTTATTGATGAGGAAAAATCCTTATCCGTACGCAAGCCCTTTATAGCCTAAAGGGCTTGCGTCGTTTCTAGAACCGCCGCCATCGGGGCGGCAAACAACACAAAGAAAGGTGCGCCCTTCAGGAAAAGCAGGGGCGCAATGCACATATGAAGGGTACAACCAGAATAGAGTTCGAAGTCGGCGGCCAAACGATGGCCTTCGAATCCGGCCTGCTTGCCATGCAAGCGGACGGCGCCGTCACCTGCGTAGTCGGCGACAACATCGTCTTCTCCGCCGTCACCTCCGCCAAGGAGGCCAAGCAAGGCGTGGATTTCTTCCCGCTCCAAGTCGAATACCGCGAAAAGTTCTACGCGGCCGGCCGCTTCCCCGGCGGTTTCTTCAAGCGCGAGGCGCGGCCTTCCGAAAAGGAAATCCTCACCATGCGCGTCACCGACCGCCCGATCCGCCCGCTCTTCCCGACCGGGTTCTTCCGCGAGGTGCAGATCAACAACATGCTCGTCAGCTGCGACCAGAAGCTCGACACCGACATCCTCAGCGTCAACGCCGCCTCGGCCGCGCTGATGCTCTCCGAGCTGCCCTTCATGGGGCCGATCGGCGCCGTCCGCATCGGACGCATCAACGGCGAGTGGGCGGTCAACCCCGCGCATGAACTGCTCGACCAAAGCGACCTCGACCTGACCTATTGCGGCACCCGCGAAAAGACCATGATGATCGAAGGCTCCGCCAAGGAGATCAGCGAAGCCGATTTCGTGGCCGCCATGCAGCACGCCCACGCGGAAGTGGTCAAGATCTGCGACGCCCAGTTCGAACTGCGCAAGGCGCTCGGCCTGCCCGAAAAGCAGATCGTGGCCCCCGTGCTTGAAACCAAGTTCCTCGACAAGGCCCGCGAACTCGCCGGCGAAAAATTCAAGCAGCTGATGAAGATCGTCGGCAAGATCGAGCGCCAGGACGCCGTCAGCGCCCTGAAGGCCGAACTCAAGCCGCAGCTGGTCGCCATCTTCGGCGAAGAGATGACCGACAACGACTTCTTCCACGCCTTCCACGACCTCGAAGTCGAAACCGTGCGCAAGAACGTCATCGAAGGCGGCGTCCGCATCGGCGGCCGTCCGTTCGACAAGATCCGCGAACTCAGCGCGGAGGTGGGCGTACTGCCCCGCACGCATGGATCCTCGATCTTCAGCCGCGGCGAAACGCAGACCCTCTGCACCGTGACCCTTGGCACCAAGAAGGAGTCGCAGGGCATCGACGCCGTCACCGGCGGCGACACGGAAAAGGAGTTCATGCTCCACTACAACTTCCCGCCCTATTCCGTCGGCGAAGTCGGCCGCCTCGGCATGACCGGCCGCCGCGAAATCGGCCATGGCAACCTCGCCGAGCGTTCGATCGTTCCGGTGTTGCCGGACGATTTCCCCTACGCCGTGCGCGTGGTCTCCGAAATCATGGGCTCCAACGGTTCCTCCTCCATGGCGACCGCCTGCGGCGGCTGCCTGGCGCTGATGGATGCCGGCGTGCCGCTCAAGGCCCCCGTGGCCGGCATTTCCGCCGGGCTCTTCACCGATGACAAGGGCGCTTCGATCCAAGTGGTCGACATCCTTGGCACGGAAGACCATTGCGGCGACATGGACTTCAAGGTCGTTGGCACCCGCAAGGGCATCACCGGCTTCCAGGTCGACCTCAAGATTGCCGGCCTCGACTGGAACCAGGTCAAGGAAGCCTTCGAAGTGACCCGCAAGGGCCGCATGGAGATCCTCGACTACATGGAGAGCGTCATTGCCGTTCCCCGCCCCGAGCTCAACCCGTGCGCGCCGCGCATCACCGTCGTCAAGATCGACCCCGAGAAGATCGGTGCGCTGATCGGCCCCGGCGGCAAGCATATCCGCGCGATCACGGAAAGCACCGGCGCGCAGATCGACATTCAGGAGGATGGCACCGTCAACATCTTCGCGGTCGACGCCTCCGCCATGGATGCCGCCGTGCGCGCCGTCAACGCCATCACCGCCGAGATCGAAATCGGCCGGACCTACGAAGGCAAGGTCATTGCCGTCAAGGACTTCGGCGCGTTTGTCGAGTGCATGCCGGGCAAGGAAGGCCTCGTGCACATCTCCGAAATGGCCAACGAACGCATCAACAGCGTTTCGGATGTCTGCAAGCCGGGCGATGCGATGCGCGTGAAGTGCATCGACATCGACAACCAGGGCCGCGTACGCCTCAGCCGCAAGGCGGTGTTGAACGACGCCGCCGGCCGGTAGGATTGCATCCGCCGGAATGAAAAAGGCGCTCCGCGAGGAGCGCCTTTTTTCGTGGATGCGGGTGAATCTCAGCCGATCAGGCCGCGCTTTTGGAAGGCGAGGTAGATTTCGCGGCCGAGCCAGGCGTCGGTGGCGGCGTAGCGCTGCTGCGATTCGGTCAGCTCCTTGCGCGCCCAGTTGGAGACCTGCTCCTTTTTCGAGATGCGGAAGCCGAAGAGGATGGCGGTCAGGCCGCGCAGGCCCAGGTTCTTGATCCGCGCCTTCTTGGCGCAGGTGGCGAGTTCAACGAAGCCCGCCGGATGGAAGGGGGCCAGCGCCTGGAGATCCGCCACGTCGCGCTCGAAGGCCACGCCGGCCTTGGCGATGCAGGGGTCGGAGAGGATGCGCAGGAGGGTCGGGGTCAGGCCGCACTGCTGGATCTGGAAGAGGTAGACCGCCTGGCCGGTGGCGAGCTGGAGCAGGGAAGGGTCGTAGCTTTCGCCCTTGCGGAAGGCGGGCCGGGTTTCCGTATCGAAGCCGAGCAGCGTTTCCCCCAGCAGGGTTTTGGCCGTAGCCTCGGCCTCTTCCGGCGTCCGGCAGAGGCCGATCTCCCCTTCGTATTCCCGCATCGGCAGTTCGTTGATTTCGGTCTTGGAGATGTGTTTTATTCCGGTTAATTCGTTCATGCGGTCTTTCTGTAGTAGGGCGGCACAAAGGGCTGGTGGGTGTGCGACGTGTCCTCTTGGTTAGGTTTGCTTCTCTTTTTTCCATTCGTTGGCGATCCAGACGGACTGCTTGGCCAGTCCCATCAGGATCTTGCAATCGGGCACGGTCAGCTTGCCGCGCGAAAAGATGCGGCGCAACCCCATCATCATGTGCTCGAGCTTCTGGTCGTGGACGAAATTCGTTTCGACCATCATCGTGCGCCACATGGCAAACATGCGTTCGCGCAGTTCGTTGGAGGCCTCTTCGGTCTTTTCTTCGGCGGGTTGGAAGATGCCGGCGGCGCAGAAGAGCTCGTAGCCGCAGACCATGACGGCGTGCGAGAGGTTGAGCGAGGTGTAGCGGTCGCTCGACGGGATCTGGAGGATGTGGGTGCAGAGCGCCAGCTCCTCGTTGAAGAGCCCCTTGTCCTCGCGGCCAAATACCAGCGCCACCCGGTGGTGCGCGGC
>JBGSLE010000234.1:0-14292 GCA_041740875.1 Pontiella sp.
CACCGGCGAGGTGGTCGATGCCACCACGCACACCCGCTCGGAGCACCGGGCGCAGGCCCTCATCGCCAAGCTCCCCTCCACCTGCGACCAGCCCTGGACCCTGGCCGAAATGGCCCGCCAGTGCGCCATCCAGCGCACGCAGCTCAACAAGGTGTTCCAAAAGCTCACCGGCGGAACCCCCATGGAATACCTCGCCCGCATCCGGATCGAGCGCGCCAAGACCCTGCTGCGCGAAACCGACCGCAAGGTGATCGACATCGCCTTCGACTGCGGCTTCGGCAGCAGCCAGTATTTCGCCAACGCCTTCAAGCTGGCCAGCGGCCTGACCCCCTCCGCCTACCGCCAGCAGTGCGGCGGGCTCTCCGCCGCCGAAACCCGCGACTGGAAAAACATCCAGTTCCGCAGCGAGGAGGAAGAACGCGCCCGGGTGCGCAATTTCAGCGACGGCGGTGGTGGCTGACTGGCTGGCTGGTGGCCCGCAGGAAGGTGGGATCTGTGCCCCCTCAGTTTCGAAACCATCATCGTAGACGATGCTTCCAGCTTCGTTACGAATCTTCTGTCGTACGCTTGGGGATGGGGGAATGTCCGGGAGGTGTCGCGGGAAAATATCAGTGTAGAAATCTGTGAGTTATTTGATTGATTGAGTGGGAGCGGAAGGACTAATAGCACTGATGTGAAACAGCGGCTAAGAATTGAATACGCGGAAGTAAAAGACAGCGAAGAATCCTTTCGGATTTCTATACTGACGCCTGTTCCTTTCCCGGAAAGAGCATTGAATGGGGATGGATGAGCGATAGAAAAAAAATAGAAGCTAAGAATCATTGGCTGGCTCCTTCTTTTTGGCTGATCCTTTTCTTGAAAGCCACCGCGTTGGGCCATGGAGCCGACGCTCCTGCCAGTCAGGCGACAGGGCTCGAAGGAAAGGTTTTATGCGGCTACCAAGGCTGGTTCACTGCGCCGGGCGACGGTTCCGGCCGCGGCTGGATCCATTACGCCAACGGAAATCGCGAGCCGAAACCAGGAGACTGCAAATTCGATCTGTGGCCCGATCTCAGCGAGTTCGACGCTGACGAACTATATCCGACCACTTTCAAGTACGCCGACAGCACTACCGCCTCCCTGTTCAGCTCCGTAAACCGCAAGACGGTGATGAGGCATTTTCGCTGGATGCGAGACTACGGCATTGACAGCGCGCTTTTGCAACGGTACCCGATCGAAACCAAGGGCGGGCTGCCGCTCAAACATGCCAATGCGGTTCTGGCGAATTGCCGCGCAGGAGCCGCCGCCAGCGACCGGAGCTATTCCATTATGTACGCCCTCCAGCCCGGGTCGCAGTTCGCGGGAGAGCTGGAGATGATCCGGGCGGACTGGAAGCGGCTGGTCGACGAAACAAAACTGACGAACGACGAAGCTTATCTGCGCTATAAAGGTAAGCCGCTGGTCGTGATCTGGGGAATCGGCTTCGACGACGGACGGCCTTTCACGCTGGACGAAGTTTCCAGCCTTATCGACTTTCTGAAGAACGATCCGAAATACGGCGGATGCGCGATAATGCTGGGCGTTCCGACCGGCTGGCGGACGCTCGACCGCGACAGTATCGCCGATCCGAAATTGCACGCCGTCCTCCAGCAGGCCGACATTATCAGTCCGTGGACTCCGGGCCGCTACAACACGCCGGACGGTGCCGCAGACCACGCCAAAAAATATTGGAAGCCGGATATTGAGTGGTGCGCCGCGCACAGACTGGATTATGTGCCGGTTGTTTTCCCGGGGTTCAGCTGGCACAACATGTACCCAAAATTTCCGATGGAAATGATCCCGCGACTCAAAGGTGAATTTTACTGGAAGCAGTTTACTTCGGCGCAAGCGGCGGGTGCCAAATCGATTTATGTAGCGATGTTTGATGAAATCGATGAAGGCACGGCGATTTTCAAGTGCACCAATAATCCGCCGGTCGGAGAAAGTTCATTCGTCACCTACGAAGGGTTGCCGAGCGACTTCTACCTCTGGCTGACCGGCATGGGCGGACAGCTGCTGCGAGGCGAAATTAAAGCGAACGACGAACATGTTCCGACCCGGCCATGATATGTCAATAATTGTAAAAGGGTTGTAGCCGGGGTCAGTAGCCGGGGTCAGGCCGCTTAATTCATAATCCGTGTTCTTTAAATGATCGAGAAAACCCCTGCCGGACCGGCGGTGGTGCCAGAAAAAAAACGGGGTTTCGCGTTGCCGCTTATCGAGACTTAACGGGGTCGGCTATAGCCTGCGGCGGGCTCTCCGCCGCCGAATCCCGCGACTGGAAAAACATCCAGTTCCGCAGCGAGGAGGAGGAGCGCGGCCGGGTGCGCAATTTCAGCAACCGGTGTCAGTCCTATTAATTAGTCATTTCTAAAAAGAGTCATTCCGCACAATTCGTATTTCTTTAAATTACAGCAAACCCCTGCCAGGCCGGCGGTGGCGCCGGAAAAAACCCGGGTCTTGCGTTGCCGCTTGTCGAGAGCTCACGGGGTCGGCTTTAGCCTGCGGCGGGCTCTCCGCCGCCGAATCCCGCGACTGGAAAAACATCCAGTTCCGCAGCGAGGAGGAAGAGCGCGCCCGCGTCCGTAATTTCAGCGACGGCTGATCCGGCGGGCGCCAGTGCCTTATTCGTAGGTGAACCAAGCGGTGGCGGTGGTGGCGTCCTGGCTGGAGGCCCGCACCCAGTAGGCGGAGAAACCCGCCGGAAATGCGTAGGCCACCGGGATGCCGGCCTTGACCGCAAAGGTCTTGCAGGGCACCCAGAGTCCTGTTCCATCGACATCGACCTCCAGCGTGATTTCCGTATCGCTCCGCGCTTCGAGCACGACGGATTTCCGGTCGTAGCCGGTCATCAGATACGGATCGGAAGGCACGCCGGCGGCGACCGCGGTGCCTTTCCACGGCCCGCCTTCGCCGCGCGGCTTGCCCAGCTTCCAAAGGTCGTCGACCATCCCCGCCCAGACGGCGGCCTTGCCATCGGCGCTGCGGAAAACGTGTTCCCCCGCCGCGCCGTCGCCGAGGCCGGTGAACAACAGCAGGCCGTTGTGCGAGCAAAAGTCGTGGATGGCCAGGGCGTGGGTGGCGACGGGCCGGATCTTGGCCATGCCCTGCGCATTGCGGGCCGGCAGCTCGTAGAAGGTGCCATGCAGGTTGAGCAGGTCGCGCTCGGTGGCCACCTCGCGGCAAATGCGCGGGGCTCCCCAAGGAAGGGATGCCGACGCGTTTTTCGGCAGGCGGTAGCGCTGGCCATCCTCGACCAGCAGGATGGAGGCAGCATCTTCCTGATAGACATTCCGCGGCGGCTCGACGGCATCGGTCAACCGGTTCATCGCCGCGTCGTCCGGCACCGGAACCAGCTCCATCCGCTGGTTGAGTTCGTAGTAGCCGACCGGCTGGCCATCGGAACCGCAGGCGGCCAGGCCGAGCTTGTCATAGGCCAGGCTGCGCATCAACCCGCCCGTGGACGCCGGATTTACCGCCGTGGCGATGCCCGCGAACATTTCCTCGTTTCCGGTGCTGCGCGGATCGGCGTCCCGGTAGTGGAAATGCGCCGTCACACCGGTTGCGGGCTGGTTGGCGGTCAACCGAATCCATTCACCGGCCTCTTCGCGGCCGAACAGGTGGTTCACGGCGTCGGAGGCCGGGACGGCGATCGTGCGTAGCAAGGTCCACTCGCCGGTTCACTTTCGATCGACCTCGAGCGTGAAAGAAACCTCGCCCGGACAGCCATGGCTGAGGTTGAGCTGGCGGTGGTCGTAGCCCGCAAAGAGGTACGGATCGCTCGGCTTCCCGGCTTCGACGTCGTCGCGCAGCCAAACCGAACCCCGGCCGATGACCGGCCCGAATTGATCCAGCTGTTCCGGCCGGATGAACCATAGGTTGGAGTTGGATTGCCCCGGGCTGCCCCGTTCGGCCTTCAGGGCGCGGACGTTCATGAACTCGGCTTTGGCCGAATCGTCGCATCCCAGCACGATCCGGTCGTTCCAGCGGCAAAAGTCGCCGATCACCTTCAGGTAATTGGAGCGCGGCGCGATGCCCGCCGAGTTCCTTTTCGAAAAGGCGGGAGGAAAGCGCCAGAACGTGCCGTGCATGGTGGCCAGCAGATCCTTTTCGCCAATCTCCCGGATGCGCGGCCATTCGGTATTCCAACCGTGCGAGCCGTCGTAGGAGTGGCTCCCCTTGGGCAGGCGGTAGTAGCTCCAAGTGCCCTCTTCGAGCAACGCGAGGACCAGGGAGCGCGCATCCCAGCCCATGGCCCATACCGGATCGGTTTCCGGGTGTTCGCTGCCGCATATTCCGCCCGGCCCGGTCACTTCGGTAAACTGGTTGCGGCGAACCAACTGCCAGTCGCCCGCTCCAAACCATTGGCCCAATGCGCCGGAAGGAATGGTTGGATCCGTTTTGACCCTGGGATCCTTGTCCCCGTTGTTTGCGTAGACCACGCGCCCCTGCCCCGAATAGAGCCCTTTGCCATGGTATCCGGGCAGGGAACTGGCGATTCCTCCCTGGGGCGCACCCTTGTTTCCGTCGCGGATGAGGCACTTCACCTCCAGGCTGTTCACCTCCACCTCGTAGAGCCCCTCCTCCATCGTGGCGTAGTAGACCTTGTTGGAGGGATCGGCCAGATGGCGGGCGTTTCCGGTCAGCCGGCCAAACATTTTATCCGGCGGGATCGTGCGGACGTTCCGTTGCGCATCGATCAGGTAGGGGCCGATCAGCAACTGGCTGGATTCCCGGTGGATCATGCGGTTGGCCGGGGTTCCGCCGACGCTGCCGGGGAATGCGAGCTGGCGGAAGTCCGGCGTGACCTCGTAAAGCTTGTCCGAAGAGCCGCCCGGCGCATGTGGCGCGTAGGTGACCGCCCACAAGCTTCCCTGCCAGGGCACGAGGGCGCCGGTTCCGCATTCGTTATCGGTGTTCCGCATCGCGAGGTGCGGATAGATGCCCGAAATCTCCAGCGGCAAGGTTTCCGCGAACGACAGTGCATAGGCCAGCAGACCGGCGGCGACCGCCATGGTTTTTAAGGGTGTGTTTTTCATGATGCAGGGTATTGTCGGGAGCCGATCAGACGGAACCTGCCCGAGGTTGACCGCCACCGACTTGGCCGGAAACCCGCCAGCCGCCTCAGTTTCAGCGACGGCTGAGCCTATTTCCGCAGCGTTCCGGCATCGACCATCGCCTGCAACTGCTTTTCCAGCCTTGCGGCCATCTCCGGATGTTCGGCGACGAGGTTTTTCAATTCGCCGGGATCGGCCTTCAGGTTGTAGAGCGCCCGCTCCTCGGCCGGTTGGCCTTTCGGCCACTTCGGCTGGGCAAGCCGGACATATTTCCACTCGCCGTGCCGCAGGGCGAGGCCGGTGGCTTCCTCGATCATGAAGTCGAGCCCCTTGGGATCTTCGCCCAAAAACGCCGGGAGCGTGTTGCGGCTGTCGCCCGCCTCGGTGGCCGGCAGGTCGATGCCCAGCAGCGCGGCGAACGAGGCGATGAAGTCGATCTGGTTGACCAGCGCATCCGAGGTGCCGGGCTGGATGCGCGCGGGCCAGCGGACGATGAAGGGCACGCGGGTGCCGCCTTCGTAGATCTGGTATTTCCCGCCGCGCCAGGCCCCGGAGCCGTCGTGGCCCCGGTCATTCTCTTCGGTCGAGCAGAGCACGGTGGTGCCGTCGGCATAGCCGTCGTCATAGACCGGGCCGTTGTCGCTCGAAAAAACGACGATGGTGTTTTCGGCCAACCCGTTTTCTTCCAGCGCCTGCATGATCTCGCCGACCGACCAGTCGAACTGCGCCATGGCGTCGCCGCGGTGGCCAAGTTTCGTCGTGCCCTGGAAGCGCGGATGCGGCGCGCGCGGCACGTGGATGTTCTGCGAGGCGAAGTAGAGCAGAAACGGCCCGTCTTTTTGCGCGGCGATGTATTTCTTCGCCTGCGCGACGAATTCATCGGACATGGTTTCGTCGTTCCAGAGCGCCGACTTGCCGCCGGACTGGAAGCCGATGCGGCCGATGCCGTTGATCACGCTGTCGTCGTGGCCGTGTGTGCTCGGATAGTAGGTCATCGCCGCGCGGTCTTTCTTGCCGTCGGGATACGTCGTGCTGCCGGGCTTCTGCACCTCTTCCGGCTTGTTGCCGACGTAAAGCGGGTCGGAGGGATCGAGGTTCACCACGCGGTGGTTTTCGACGAAGACGCACGGGACGCGATCGTTGGTGGAGGGCAGCAGGAAGGAATAGTCGAAGCCGAGCTCCAGCGGGCCGGGCTTGACGTCGCCGTTCCAATCGACCGGAACCCCCTTCTCGCCAATGCCCAGGTGCCATTTGCCGACGACGCCGGTATGGTAGCCCGCCTGCTTGAAGAGCTTCGGCAGGGTCAGGATGTTGGTCGGGATGATCAGCGGCGCGTTGGGCGGTAGCACGTAGGCGTTGTGCCGGAAGGCGTGGATGCCGGTCAGCAGCGAGAAGCGCGACGGCGTGCAGGTGGCGGCGGCGCAGTGGCCGTCGGTAAACCGCAATCCTTCCGCCGCCAGTCGGTCGATGTTCGGCGTGGGAATCATCTTCGCGCCATACGCGCCGACATCGCCGAGACCGACGTCGTCGCCATAGATGACGACGACGTTTGGACGCAGCGAAGGTTTCTTGGAAGCGCCGGCCCATGCGCAACCCGCCGCCGCGCCGCATAGCGTCATGAAATTCCGCCGATTCATTGTTTCTTCTTCCCCTTCTTGTTGTCTTGGGGCGCCTTGATTTCCGGCAGCTTGGAGACCTCCGGCACGGCCAGCTTTTCAACCCCCGAAAGATCCGGTTGCGGTTTGAGCGTCCACGCGCCCGGTCCATCGCCCTTCACCGGCCGCAGGCGGTAGGCGTAGCTGTAGCGGGTTTCATTGAGGCGGTGCTTTTCGAGCGGCGTCCGGCCCCACGAATTGATCCCGCCGACGCCGCTTTGCGCGGCGTCGATGTTCAGGAAAATGTCCGGCGAGCGTTCCATCTGGAAGCTGTAGTCCGACTTGCCGATGGTTTGCCGGCTGTAGTGGCGCGCCCCGATGCCCAGCGGCGCCCCTTCGGCGGAGACCAGCAGGCCGTTCCCGTTGGCATCCGTTAGCGCAACCCAGCGCACCTCGGTCTTGTTGCCGTTTTCCTGCGGACGGGGATAATCGGTCCACTGCCCGTCCACGGTACCGGCATGGACGCCGATCGGCTCAAAGTTGCGGTCGATGTAGGTCTCGCCGCCGCGCCCGTACCATGCGATTTTTTCGAAGCGGCCGGGCACTTGCCACTCCATCCCGACGCGCATCGGCGGACGGATGAAGTCCGGCGTCTGTTCGAGGTTGTAGGCGGCCTCGACGCGCACCTCGCCGTTGCCGAAGACAGTGTAGACGGCCGCAAAGCCGCCGCGCACGTTGGGCAGTACTTTGCGGATGGTCACCTTCGCGGCGTTGGCGGTCTTTTCAACCTGCACGCTTTCGACCTGGGCGTTGGCCCCGGCGGAATCCCACGCGCCGTGCGGCTTGGGCTTCTGGCGGCTTTCGTTGTCGGGCTGCGCCCGCGCGAATTCGGGTTTGCCGCCGGCCACGATCAACTCCTTGCCGTCCGCCTTGTACGACGCCATGGCGCCGCTGGCCTTGTCGAACACGACTTCGAACTCCTTGCCGCGGACCGTGATGGATGCGCCGGATTCATCCACCGCCACGGTGCCCTTGGGATCGGCCTCCGCAGCGGCCTTTTCCACGGGAAGCGGGAACTGGTCCCAGGCCAGCAGGTGGCCTTCCGCGACCAGCGGATGGTAGCCCTTGCGCGCCCGGAATTCGACGGTCAGGAAATATTCCTTCCCCGCTTCCGGCACAATCTTCTGGAAACCAAGCAAGACGGTTTTTTCGGCGCGCGGCCCGATCTCCAAGCCTTGCAGCTCCCCGGTCTGCACCACCTTGCCGTTGGCCTCGATTTTCCAAGAGCCCGAAACCGCCTGGTCGAGCGCCGTGAAATCGAACCAATTCTTAATCTTGACCTGGCCGGTGGAAAGGTCGACCGGCGCCACGTGGACGAACCGCTGGAGGTATTTGTGGGCAAACAAGCCGGGATGCGGAACCTGTTCGGCGTTGACCAGCCCGTTCATGCAGAAGTTTCCGTTGTTGTAGACGCCCACGGGGTTTTCAAACCAGCCGCCATAGGCGAAGAAGGTCTCCTTGACCGGCCCCTGGCCGACGTTTTTGCGGAACTCGGCCGGAACCGGCATGCGCATGCCCTGGTCCATCCAGTCCCAGACGAACCCGCCCTGGGCGGCGTTGTCTTCGTAGAACAGATCCCAGTATTCCTTCGCGCCACCGCTGGAGTTGCCCATGGCGTGCATGTATTCGCAGATGATGAAGGGCTTGGAGCCATCGGTCTCCACCCGCTTTCGGACTTCATCGGCGGGCATGTACATGTGGCTGGCGATGTCGGTGTTCACGTTGTTGTCGCTGCGCTCGTAGTGGGCCGGGCGGGTGGGATCGTTTTGCTTGAGCCACTGGTAGCACGCGGCGAAGCAGACGCCGTCGCCGGCCTCGTTGCCCATCGACCAGGTGATGACCGAGGGATGGTTCTTGTCGCGCCCGACCATGCGGCGGATGCGGTCGAGGTGCGCCTCCTTCCATTCCGGCTGCTTGGCCAGCGATTCGGGGCCGTAGCCCATGCCGTGCGACTCGATGTTGGCTTCGTCCCAGAGCATGATGCCGTATTCGTCGCACAGGTCGTACCAGAGCGGCGGGTTGGGATAGTGGCAGGTGCGCACGGCGTTGAAGTTGTTTTCCTTGAACAGCTGGATATCGCGCACCATCGAGGCGCGGTCGACCACGTGGCCGTTGCCGGCATGGTGTTCGTGGCGATTGGTGCCCTTGATCAGCACGGGGACGCCATTGATGCAAAACCGCCCGTTTTTGATCTCCGCCGTGCGGAAGCCGACGCGCTGCGGGACGACCTCGACGGTTTTGCCGGCGGCGTCCTTCAGCGTCAGCAGCAGCGTGTAGAGGTTTGGTGTTTCAGCCGTCCATTTGGCGGGGTTGGAGACGGGCAATTCGATGCTGGATGCCGGAGGCTGGATTCCAGCGCGTGCGATTTTATTCCCGGATGCGTCCCGCAATTCCGCCTCAACGGATCCCGCGCCATCGACCTTGAGATCCACCTTCAGCACCGCGTCCTTGTATTGCCCGTCGAGGGCGGTGACGACCGTGAAGTCGCGGATGTGGGCCTTGGCGGTGCTCCAGAGGTAGACGTCGCGGTAGATGCCGCTCAAACGCCAGAAGTCCTGGTCTTCGAGGTAGGAGCCGTCGCACCAGCGGTAGACTTCGGCCGCGAGCAGGTTTTTTCCGGGCTTGAGGTATTTCGTGATGTTGAATTCGGCGGGGGTGCGACTGCCCTGGCTGTAGCCGACCTTTTCGCCGTTGATCCAGAGATAGAACGCCGAATCCACGCCGTCGAAGACAATGTAGGTTTCGCGGCCGTCCCACGCCTTGGGCACCTCGAACTCGCGGCGGTAGGATCCGACGGGATTGTTCTCCACCGGCGCATTGGGCGGGTCTTTGGCAAAGGGATATTCGACGTTGGTGTAGATGCGCAGGCCGTATCCTTCCATCTCCCAGTTGGACGGGACGGGGATCGTGCCCCATCCGCCGACATCGAAGCCGGGCTGGTAGAAATCGACCGGGCGGTCGGCGGGCTTTTGCACCCAGTTGAATTTCCACTCGCCGTTGAGGGATTGGAACCACGGCGATGCGGTGCGGTCGTATTTCAACGCCGACGCCGCATCCGGATAGACCATCATCGTGGCGCGCGGCGGTTCGCGGTTGACCTGCAATACGTCGAGATTGTTCCACTCCGGCCGCTCCGCATCCGCGAGCGCGCACAGCGGGAGAGCCGCCAAACAAAGCCATGTCCTTTTCATACGTTCCTTTCCTTGATTAAACATCATCATGCGGCCGTTGCCGCAGGGTTTCAGATCGATGCATAGAGCTTGCCCAGCCGGTTGAGCGAACCCTCTTCGTTGAACAGCGCCGACGGACCCAAAACCGGGCTCGACGGGGCTGCGGAAAACCAGGCGTAGCGTTCGACATAGCCGAGCTTCTCCAGCTTCGGCAGCGTCTCCTCCATGAACCCATGGATCGCATCCGGCGAATGGCGGTTGGGCCGGTCTTGCCGCGCCTGCCAGTCCGCCACCGCGAATTCGGTAAGCCAGAGCGGCTTTTTGTAAAGCCGGTATATTTTTTCCAGCCGTTGCAAGAAATGGGAGGAGGAGATCCCCATGTAGGAATGAACGGTGATGAAATCGATCCGCAACCCGCGGCTCTTGGCCTCCTGCATGAAGGCCGTCATCCATTCGCCGTCCGGATGGACCCCGGCCGGACTCCCGAGGCGCAGGCCCGTGCTTTCGAGCAACGGCCACAGCTCCAACGCCTGTTCGACCGCAAGATTGGCTTGTTCCTTTTGGTCCGGCTCGTTGAACCCCAGGAGGGTCTTGCTTCCCGAAGCCTTCAACCGTTGCATCGCTTCCGGGTTGCATCCCCACTTGCCCCACTGCATCGGCACAAACTCGATGCCGGGCGGAATGTCTTCGAGCATGTCCCCGGCGCCCCAGGTATAGAACCAGTGGACGCCCAGTTCCTTGAGCTTTTCGCGCCAGGCCGGTTCGTTCTTAAGGGCAATGCCAAAGCCTTTCTTCCCGGGCGCTGCGCCCGCCGCGTACAGCGGCATCCCCGCCAAGGCGCACGCGGCGGAACCCATCACCGTCCGTCTGTCCATCTTGTGCATCCGCCGAGCCTCCGTCGTCCAATTGATCGGTTTCTAGCCTATTTCGGAGGCGCATCCAACACCAATTCGACGACGGCGGGGAAACCGTCGGCCGGTTGGTTCGAAAGGGCCAGCTCGATTCGGGACGGGGTTTGAACGCAAGCGACCTCCCCTGCCGACAGCAGCGAAAACGATGCGATCCGCTGGCCTAGTCCCGGCAGAACCAGCTTGTCATCACGGACCGGATCCAGCACGTGGATATAGACCCGGTTGCCCTTGAAGGTAGCGCTATAGCGCCCGTCCACGGGCTGGAACGGGCCGGGGCGCGTGCCATAGATGCTTTGGCCGAAGCGCTCCAGCCAGCCGCCCACGTCCTTCAGGATGGCGACGTGCGACGGCGGGATGACCCCGTCGGGATCGGGGCCGACGTTGAGCAGCACGTTGCCGCCCCGCCCCACCGCGTCGACCAGCATCCGCACAATCTCCTGCGGCGTCATCGTCCGCTGCTTGGGCGAATAGCCCCAGCTGACCTTGTTGAGATTCAGGCACTTTTCCCACGGCACCTCGATGATCGGGCCGGTGATGGGCTTGCCGCCTTCGGCGCACTTGAAGTCGCCCTCCCAACCGGAGCGGGGATTGATCACGGCCTTGGGCTGGTAGCGGCGCACCATCGCGTTGAGCTTCAGCGGCTCCCAGAACCAGGCGGCATCGGCATCCGTGCCCTCGTGCGCCAGCCAGCCGCCGTCGTACCAGAGGATATCGATCTTGCCGTAGTTTTTCATCAGCTCCTCGACCTGCCCGTAGCATTGCTGCTTCAGCAACGCCGCGTTCTCCGGCAGCTCCTTCGGCTTGAAGTATCCGGGGAAGCGCCAATCCAGGGGCGAATAGTACAGGCCAACGCCCAGCCCGGCCGCGCGGCAAGCCGCGACGTATTCGGCCACGAAATCCTTTTTCGCGGCGGTCTTGGCGCTGCAAAAGCCCTGGTAGCTGGCGGGGCTGTCCCACAGCGCGAAGCCATCGTGGTGGCGCGCCGTGAGCACCATGTATTTCATGCCCGCATCCGTAGCCGCCTGCGCCCAGGCGCCCGCATCGAAATCCTTGGCCACGAACCGGTCGGCGAGCCTGGCGTAATCCTCGGCCGGCATCTTGTTCCTGAACATCGCCCATTCGCCCTGGCCATGAACCGCGTAGAGCCCCCAATGGATGAACATGCCGAACTTCGCATCCTGCCACCACGCCAGGTCTTCCGGGGAGAGCTTGAGGCTGGCATCCTTGACGTCGTTGACTTGCTTGAAGACGGTTTCGCTTTTCTGCTGCGACTTCAGCTCGTCGCCCTGCATGCCCTCGTTCGCCGACGCCACGCAGGCGGCGGCCAACAGCAGCAGCACCGACTGGTAAAGAGGGTTACCGTGGAAACGAGACCAGCGATCCCGCCAAACGTTTTCTTTTCGAGTCATTTCTTCACCGTTCCTGGTTTCGTGGTTCAAATACATGCGTTCAGCATCCGCTTTCTGACAAAATCATTCCGCGGCGGCACTGCTTTTCCCCGATCCCCAACCGATTAGGCGTTCCAGGTTTTTCCTTCGAGCCAGGCCTCTTCGCGGGTTAGGTCCGGTTGAAGGAAAGGCCTGAAAACAGAACAACCAGGGGATCAATGCCCGACGACGGCGTTGGGCGGAAGGGGCACCTGGTTCCGGGTGCGCCAACCGGAAAGCTCCGTAACCATCTGCCGGGTTAGCTCCGGGCGGCTCCGCGCCAGGTTGTGTTCTTCCTTCGGGTCGCTCTTGAGGTCGTAGAGTTCCAGTTCCCCGTTCGCAAGAAATTGAATGAGCTTCATGTCGTTTTTACGGATGACGGAGCAGGTGCCGTGTTTGTACTGGCTGGCCAGGTGCCAGAAGAGGGGGCGTTCCTGCAAGGCCTTGTTTTCATCCTGGAAGAGCGGGACGAACGATTGGCCGTCGAGCGGTCCGGCATAGGTGATCCCGGCGACCTCCATGAAGGTGGGAAAGAAATCGATGGCGTGGATGGCGGTTTCGGTGCGGCGGGCGTTAACCTTCCCGGGCCAGTTTACAAACGCAGGCACCCGGATGCCGCCTTCGTAGATGTAGCCCTTCGAGCCGCGTATCAGGTTGTTCACGCCATCGCCGCCATTGAATCCATTGTCGGAGGTGAAGATAACCAGCGTGTTTTCGCGTAGGCCCTGCTGGTCCAGGTAGTCCACCAGGCGGCCGACGTTGTCATCGAGCGACTCGATCATGGAGGCGTATTTGGCCGCTTCTTCCTTGCGCGTTCCCATGCCTTGGCCGGTGACCGGATCGCCCGGTTTTTCCATGTATTTTTCGAGCAGTTCGGGACTGCGGGCGCGTAAGGGGTTGTGAACCGCGTAGTAGTGGAGGTCGACGAAGAACGGCCCTTGTTTGTGCGCTTCCATGAACTCGATGGCCTTGGTGGTCAGGTGGTCGGTCAGCCATTTGTCCTTGGGGTTCTTTTCATCCATGAACGGATTGCTGAACGGGGCGAAATAGCCGCCGGTTTCGCTCTTGTATCCGCCCTCCTCCAGTGCCGGATCTCCGCGATAGGTTCCGGCAATGTTCGCAAGGTAGCCGCGGCCTTCGGGATAATACATGTTGCAGTGCTCCTTGTGGTAGGGCACCCAACTGAAATCCGCCGGAGCAGGCTGGCTCAGTTTTTTCTTCAGCGGCCAACTGGCCGCCATCTCCTCCTTGGGATAGGGACCGACAAGATGCCACTTCCCGATGAAAATGGATTGGTAGCCCGCCTCCGCCATCGGCTGGCTGTACATGGTGTGCTCTGCGCCGACGGTCCAGCGCGAGAAGAGGTTTTCCTGGTCGTCGCCCTTTTCCAGCACCGGAACCGTGTAAACGCCGGTGCGGAACGACTGCTTGCCGGTCGCCAGTGCGGTGCGGGAGGGCGAACAGGTGGGATACATGTAGGCGTTCTGGAAAACCAGCCCGCTATTGGCCAGCTTGTCGATGTTGGGGGTTTCGTAGTAGGTCGAACCATTGAACCCGACATCCGCATGGCCGAGATCGTCGACCAAGATGAAGAGGATATTGGGCATGGACGGGGCGGCCAGCGCTGCGCCGCACACCAAGGCGGTGGTTAATGCAATCAATCTCCGGTTCATTCTGGAATCCTTTCACTGGCTTCGCCTGCTATAGGTAGCTTATTGCGCCACATGGCATCGTGGCGGGGATCGTTGTAGACGCCGACGAGAAGTTCGCCGATCCCTCCCGTCAGCTGCTTCTGGCGCAGCAAGAGTTCGAACGCGTCGTTGCGCACCGAGTTGTAGGCGTTGGGCCTCAGCTTGGAGCCCTCCGGCAGGGGGGCGTTGAGAAAGTCCATCAAGGCGGCCACATCCTGCGGCGCAATCGCATACCCCAGCTGCCGCATCGCCGCCAGGCGCGCTGCATAGTCCGATACCGGATCGACCACAGCCCGCGCCGCATCGGAAACCGGCGGAACATCCGCCGCAGCCGCTACGTCCAGGGCCGGCGCGGGACCCGCC
>JBGSLE010000235.1:0-4443 GCA_041740875.1 Pontiella sp.
CTCCCTGCGGTCGGCGAAGCGAAACTACACCATCGGGAAGCGAAACTACACCCGGAAGCATCGTCGGTCATGGTGTAGTAACGACTTCCTGAGCAACGCGAAGGAGGCGTTGCCGGTGTAGTAACGACTTCCTGAGCATCGCGAAGGAGGCGTTGCTGGGGGTGTAAAAAAACGCCTATTTCCCGACCTGCATGAAGGCGCGGACGAGGCGCAGTTCGGCGTAGGTGACGGTTTCGCCCGAGGCTTCGATGAGCTCTTTCATCGCTGCACCGGTATGCCGGCTGAAAAGCTCCTCGATCCGTAGCCGCTTGGCGGGCTCCAGCAAACGGTCGATCTCCAGCCCGTCGCCCTGCCCTTCTTCCAGCAGTTTTTCGATGTGCTGGCTGATGGTGCCTTCGGACAAATTGCGCACTGCGGCGATGGCTTCCATCGAAAGCCCTTGCTTCGCCAGCTTCCGGGTTTCGTCGGCCGTTTGGCCGGTCTTCTTTTTCTTTTTGATGGGTACCGGCACCTGCAGGATCGAGCGCCCCTGCGCCTCTTCCGGATGCGCGTGCTTGTACATCTCGATAATGGTCATGAACGTATCGCCGTATTTTCTGAGCTTGGCGTCGCCAACCCCGGAAATCCCCGCCATCCGGTCCGGCGTGTCGGGAAAATAGAGCGCCATTTCGCGCAACGTGCGGTCGGAGAAAACCACGAACGGCGGAACACCCTCCAACTGCGCCAGGCGCTGGCGTTCCGAGCGCAGCTGCTCGAAGAGCTTTTGGGAATAGTCGCCCGTCATGGCGGCTTTGGTTGCCTTGCCGCCTTCCTTCTGCCGGATGACCTCGAACGCCTTCTTGCCGAGCAGTACCTGCCGTCCCTTGGGCGTCAGCTCGAGTGCGGAAAACTGCTCCGCATTCTGGACGATGCAATCCTGCGCCAGCAGATCGTCGATGACCCGCCGCCAGTATTTCTTGTCCATGTCCCGGCCGGCGTCGTAGGTCTTGAGCTGGTCGTGGCCGAGTTCGCGGATCTTCTGGGTATCGGCCCCGGCCACGATGTCGGCGATATGCACCGCGCCGAACTTCTGGCCGGAGCGATGGATGGCCGACATGACCTTCTGCGCCGGAACGGTGGCGTCGACGCGTTCCACCTCGCCCATGCAAATATCGCAGGTGCGGCAGTTCTCCTTTCCGTAGGTTTCGCCGAAGTAGCCGAGGATGGTTTTACGGCGGCAGACGTTGGCCTCGGCAAAGCGCACCATCTGGAAGAGCTGCTGCTCGGCGATCTTCTTTTCCCGCGGGTCTTCGGTCTGCTCGATGAAATAGCGGATCCGCACCATGTCGGCACGGTTGAAATAGAGGCGGCACTGCGCCGGTTCGCCATCGCGGCCGGCGCGGCCGGTTTCCTGGTAGTAGCCTTCCATGTTTTTCGGCAAATCGCCGTGCAGCACGAAGCGGACGTTGGACTTGTCGATCCCCATGCCGAAGGCGATCGTCGCGACGACGACCTCGGCCTCGTCGCGATTGAACTTGTCTTGGTTTTCCTTGCGCTGCTTGTCGGTCAGCCCGGCGTGGTAGGCCAGCGCGCGGACGCCCTGCTCCTGCAGGAACTCCGTGGTCGACTCGACGCTCTTGCGCGTGGTGCGGTAGATGATGCCCGACTCGCCCTTGCGCTCGCGCAGGAAGTGCAGCAATTGCAGGTCGAGGTTTTCCTTCGGCACCACCTGGTAGAACAGGTTGGGCCGGTCGAACGAGGCGCGCGTCAGGTGCGGATTCCGCAGTCCGAGCTTTTTGACGATGTCGTCGGCCACCTGGTGCGTGGCGGTTGCGGTGAAGGCCGCGATGGGCACCTTCGGGAAATGCTTCGCGATATTGGAGAGCAGCAAATAGTCCGGGCGGAAGTCGTGGCCCCATTCGGAAATGCAGTGCGCCTCGTCGATCGCGAAAAAGGAAACCTGCGCCTTTTTGAGCGTGGCCATGAAATCCGGCATGGCAAAGCGTTCGGGCGAGACGTAGAGCAGGTCCAGCTGGTGATTGTCCAACGACTGGTAGACGCGGGAACGGTCCTTGGGCGCGAGCGAGCTGTTCAGGAACTCCGCATCCAGCCCGTTGGCCTTGGCGGCGTCGACCTGGTCCTTCATCAGCGAAATCAACGGGCTGATCACCACGCACAGCCCGTCGAGCAAATGGGCCGGGAGCTGGTAGCAGAGCGACTTGCCTCCGCCGGTCGGCATCACCGCAAAGACATCGCGCCCGTCCAGGAGGTTCGAAACGATCGCCTCCTGGTTGGGGCGGAAGCTTCGGAACCCGAAAATACGGTGCAGCGCTGCATGCATGTCGTGCTTCACTCCCACACCGCCTTCACCTTCGGATAGGTTGGAATCACCCGGTCCTTTGTTAAAATCACCATGTCGTGGAGCTGCGCCGTCGCGATGATGATCCGATCAAAAGGGTCGCGATGGATCGGCGGGAGCTGGGTGGAGGCCAAGGCAATTTCGACATCAACAGGAATCTGGCGAACACCATAGTGGTCAAAGTTCCTGCTCAAGAAATAGTCGCACGGACAGGGGATCGAAACCTTTCCGGAGTTTACGAGCAATCCCATTTCGACCGTTGAGATCGATGAAATGAACAGATCCCCCGCCTCTTTTTCAAGCGTCTCAAACAAAGAGACTGGAAAATTGCTCCAATCCAAAGCCAACCAAATAAAAGCGTGCGTATCCAAAAGAAGCATCAGCGATATTCCTCCGGCCACAAATCTTCGGTCGATGCCAAGGGATCGCAAAGATATCCACCCTTTCCCTTGAACTCAGGCAACGGCTTAGGCAGCGATTTCTTCACCTTTTCCTGATGAGCCACAATGTCCACCACCGGCTGGTTGTTCTTGCAGATGGTGTAGGGCTCGCCGGTTTCCTGAACGTGCTTGATGAGTTCGGAAAGATGCGTCTTCGCCTCGTAGATGTTGATTCGTTTTTCCATGGCCAACCTCCGAAGGCATAGTGGTTGACCAAGTTGGTCAAGGCAACTCTTTTTAAACTCGTTTCCAAGGTCGGCCGGGGAATCCGGTTGACCGCGTAGAAACAGGGTGCCCTGGGTGAATCCAGGCAGATGGTCTTGGGTTTTGATGGACAATTTCTCTAGCGTACGCGCTTTTCAAGTGAGATAAGACGGCTTCTCACAAGAACACCAACAACTGGAATCCCATGATGACAAAGACAATCAATGTAAGGGGCGTGAAGTTTGGCGGGAAAAGCCCGCTGGCGCTGATGGCCGGACCGTGCGTGATCGAGAGCCGCGAGGGCTGCATGGCCATCGCCGACCAGCTCGTGAAAATGGCCAGGAAGCTGAACATACCGCTCGTCTTCAAGGCGTCGTACGACAAGGCCAACCGCACCTCGATCAAGGCCTACCGCGGCCCCGGAATTTCCAAGGGCCTCGAAATCCTCGCCGAAATCCGCGCAAAGTACAACGTGCCGGTGCTGACGGACGTGCATAGCGTCGAGGAGATCCACATCGCCTCGAAGGTCGTCGATATCATCCAGCTGCCCGCCTTCCTCATCCGCCAGACTGACTTCGTCGTCGCCGCCGGCGAAAGCGGCGCGGTGGTGAATGTGAAAAAGGCGCAGTTCCTCGCCCCGTGGGACATGAAAAACGTCGTCAAAAAGCTGGAAGAGACCGGCAACACGAAAATCATGCTCACCGAGCGCGGCGCGTCGTTCGGCTACAACACGCTGGTGGCCGACATGCGCAGCCTCGTCATCATGCGCGACTTCGGCTATCCGGTCATCTTCGACGCCACCCACTCCGTCCAGTCGCCCGGCGGCAAGGGCGACTCCTCCGGCGGCGACGGCCGCTTTGCCCCCTACCTCGCCAAGGCGGCGGTGGCGGTGGGCGTCGATGGCCTCTTCATCGAAACGCATCCCGATCCGGCCAATGCCCTTTCCGACGGCCCCAACATGATCCCGCTGAAGGAAATGCCCAAGCTGTGGAAAACGCTCGATGCGATCGACCGGATCAAATAGCCGTGAGGCCGCCGAACGCCATTTGTGCAAGGCCGATCCGGTGATGGACCGGCTGATCGCCCGCCATGGCCCGTGCGGGCTGGGAACACCGAACGGCCATTCGCTGTTCCATAGCCTGGCGTCGGCGATCATTGCCCAGCAGCTTTCGGCCAAGGCCGCCAACACGATCCAGCAGCGGGTGATGGCGGCCACGTCGGGCCCGCTCAAACCCGGCGTCATCGCAACGGCAAACGTGGAAGTGTTGCGCGCCGCCGGGCTTTCGCGGCAAAAGGCGGCCTACCTCCTCAATTTGGCGGAGGCCGTCGGAAACGGCCTCTCCAAAAACAGGCTTCGCCACCTGGATGATGCGCAGGTGGTGGCGGAGCTGACCGCCATCAAGGGGATCGGCAAATGGACGGCGGAAATGTACCTGATCTTCGGGCTCGGGCGGCTGGATG
>JBGSLE010000236.1:0-8756 GCA_041740875.1 Pontiella sp.
TGCCCGGCAAGGGCGAGTCCGGCGTGCGCGGCGGTCCGGCGGGCGACCTCTTCATCGTCTTCCACGTGCGCGACCATGAATTCTTCAAGCGCAACGACCTCGACATCTACTGCGAGGTGCCCGTTCCGTTCCAGATCGCCATGCTCGGCGGCGAGATCGAGGTTCCGACCATCCACGGCGGCGCCAAGCTCAAGATTCCCGCCGGAACCGAAAGCGGCAAGATTTTCCGCCTGCGCGGCCAGGGGGTGGCCGACGACGCGCACGGCCATGGCAAGGGCGACCAGAACGTGATGGTCAAGATCGAGGTGCCTGCCAAACTTTCCGGCAAGGAGCGCAAGGCGATGCAGGAACTCTGCGAAATGCTCCACGACAGCCATTTCGAGGAGACCGCCAAGGTGCAGAAGATCGCCAAGACCTTCTACGAACGCAAACGCAAGCTCGAAGCGGAGTAGGCGGCCCCGCTCGCAACCCCATGCGCATCAATTCGCTAGTCGAAGCGGGAGGGCTGGAAAACGGGCTGGTGGTGCTCCCGCCGGAGGAGTCGCACCATTTGGCGCGGGTGCTGCGCGTCCAGCCGGGGCAGGAGATCACCCTGTTCGACGGGCGGGGGGCGGTGGCCGAGGGCGCGGTCGAAACGGTTTCAAAAAACGTGGTCGAGGTGCGCGTTTCTCGAAAATGGACGGTTCCACCGCCCGCCGTGGAGATCGAACTGTTCCAGGCCGTGCCGAAACCCGAACGCTGGGAACTCGTCCTGCAAAAGGCGGTCGAGCTGGGGGCGACGGCGATCCGGCCGGTGCTTTCCGCACGGACGGAATACAAGCCCAACCCCAAGAAGGCCGAGCGCTGGGAAAAGATCGTCCTCAACGCCGCGCAGCAGTGCGAGGTGCGCTGGCTGCCGAAGCTTTATCCCGCCACCACCTTCGACCGGATCCTGCCGTTGCTCGCGGAGTTCGACCTGGTTCTCGTCGGTTCGCTCTACGGCGGCGCGCGCCCGTTCCGCGAAATTCCCTTGGCGGGAAGGAAAAAGGTGGCCCTGCTGATCGGCCCCGAAGGCGACTTCACCCCGGACGAGGTCGAGGCCGCCATCCGCGCCGGCGCCGTACCCGTCTCGTTCGGCAGCCGCATCCTGCGCACCGAAACCGCCGCAATTTTTGGTTTAAGCGTGCTGGCCTATCAGCTACTTTGACCTCTCCGATTTTCAACCGCGAATAACCGCGACTGGACGCGAACCTATGAAAACGACTGTTGTTGCCTTGGCGAACCAAAAGGGCGGGGTGGGCAAAACCACGACCGCAATCAATTTTTCGGCCTGCCTGGCCGAAAAACGCAAGAAGGTGCTGCTGGTCGACCTCGACCCGCAGGCCAACGCCACCAGCGGGTTGGGGCTGGAAAAAGGCTTCGGCGCGAGCGTCTTCCCCGCGTTGCTCGGCGAGACCGATTGCCTCGGTCTGGTCAAGGAGACCGGCATCAAAAACCTCGACATCATCCCCTCCGAGCTGGACTTGGCCGGCGCCGAGGTGGCGATCGCCCGGATGGACGACTACCTGCACCGCCTCCGGGGCGCGATGACCCCGCTGGTCGATGCCGGGATCTACGACTACATCGTGCTCGATTGCCCGCCTTCGCTAGGCATCCTTTTCATGAACGCCCTCAACACCGCCGACGAGGTGATCATCCCGATCCAGTGCGAATACCTCGCGCTCGAAGGGCTGGGCGTGATGGTCGACATCGTCAACCAGATCCGCGACGCGGGCAACCCGAAGCTGCACATCAGCGGCATCTTGATGACGATGTACAACGTCAGCACCAACCTTTCGCAACAGGTGGTGCAGGAGGTGGTCAAGCATTTCGGCGACCGCGTCTTCGAGACGCTCATACCGCGCAACGTGCGGTTGAGCGAGGCGCCGAGCTATGGCAAGCCGATCAACGAATACGACCCCCACTGCACCGGCGCCGCCGCCTACCGCAACCTGGCCAAGGAGTTCCTCAAGCGCCAGCAGGATCCGGACGAACTGCCGACGCTCAGCTCGGTCATGCGTTCTTCCGCCCAATAAACCCGTTCATTCCACGAGCCGGTAAAACCGGTGCGGCTGCTGCTGCACGGGCAGGTTGGTGATGGTGGCACCGTCGTCGATCCACTGCATCGGCATCGGGATGGCGGGCGGAATGCCCATGCCGGGAACCAGCGTGGTCCAGGTGTTCGACGGGAGCGCATCGCAATATTGGATGCGGTAGTTGATGGCGTCGAGCGCCATCCAATCGAGCTGGATCGCATCGGGCGACTGGTTGGTGGCGATCGGCGTGATCCGCAGCACCGCCTTTTCTCCCGGGAAGGTGCTGTTGAAGAAGACCGAGGCGTCGGAGGCGTAGATGTATTCCACCGGTTCTTCGACATTGGGCGGCGTGGAGATGTAGTAGCCGTTGTCGATGAGCAACGTGTCGAGCCAGTGGCTGATCTTCAGCGAGGGGTGGCGGTTGTAGAGCACGTCGAACCCCATCTGCTGGCTGGCGCGGATGACGCTGTGGCGGTAGTCGCTGGCCGGCATGCCCGCACCGGTGACCACGAATTTCATCAAGACCGAGCCCGACATTCCCGGCGGCAGGTCGGGGGGCGCGAGCCTCCACGCGGGAACCTGGAAATTCCCTTGTGGCTGGAGCTGCGGATCCGGATGGCCGGGCGTCCAGCAATACCAGGCCCATTCGTCTTCGTTGACGGCCTCGATGTAGTAGGCGCCGCCCGACAGCGGATCGGGCCAATAGGGTGGGGCGTTCCCGGACGGCAGCAGGGAGGAGGTGGCCACCGCGAATTCGGCCACGATGCGCACCTGCTTCATCATGCCGTCTTGGTAGATCGCCACGGGCGGGACCTGGATTTCGTTATGGCTGTTCGAGGCGGTGTTCATCGGCGGTTCGGCGGGCAGGTTGTTCTGCACGAACGCGAGCACGTCGAACGCAACGATGTTAGAGGCGGCCGTTCCGTCGTAGGCGATCGTTTGCACGAAGCCTTGGATCGAAATCCCGCTGGCTCCAAACAAGTCGTCGTCGTGGAGTTCCCAAGTGCTGGCGTTGGTCGTTCCGGTCAGCAGGTCCAGGAACCACTGCCCCTTCGTCGCGAGGGGATCCCACGCGGGGCCGCACGGCGAGATGGCGGCGAACGTCGTGGAGCGGATGGGCCGGATCGGTCCGGCGAGCGCAACGGCGCAGGATAGCGCGAGGGTGGTTACCAGTAGCGTTTTCATGGGGCCTCCTTCCAGTTCCATGATTCCCCTTTCTTTCACACCGGCAAGACGAGTCTAGCCCTGCGGCCAGGCCGTGTCCAGCCCAAATCCACAAAACATGAATCCTACTATAAGGGTATAATTTAACGCATCTTGGCGGCCCTGTGCCCGGAAATGTTAGGTGCAACGAAAAAACGGCGATTAGGTTTGACCCAACTTAGATAATATCTAAATTAGCCCGCAATTTTAAACAGGACACGGGCCATGGCGGATTGCCACGAAGAGGTTAAAAAACGGATCGGCGCGCTCTACAACATGCTCATCGAACATGATGGTTTTGGCGAGATGCGGATCGACTTCAAGATCCTTAAAAAAGGCCAGAAGGAAGTGATCATCCACTGCGGGAAGCAATACCGCTACGTGGTCGAAAGCGGCCAGCAATGCCTGAGGGGCTGACGATGGGTAGCGGCGCGAAAAAATCGATGGGATTGGTTTTGCTGGCGGCTTCCACCGTTTGGGCGGAAAAGCCGGAGCGCCCGCGCGGCCACGAACAGGTCTCCGGCTGGACCACCAACGTGTTGCAAAACCTAGAATACGGGCTGTTGCTCGAAGTCGAGGGCTTTGCGGCCAAAACCGGCGGCAGGAGCGAGAGCGATTTCCTGCTGGCGACGGCGGCCTTCGACCTGGAGGGTTCGCTCAACGAATGGCTCTCCGGGCACGTCGGCCTTTTGTGGGAGCAATACTCGCGCGAAACCGACAACCTCGACGAAGCCTTCATCGCCGTCGGGTCGGCCGATGCGACGGCGTTCTATTTTGTCGGCGGGCGCTTCTACCAGCCGGTCGGCAATTTCGAGACCGCCTTCATTTCCGATCCGCTGACGCTGGAGCTGGCCGAAATGAACAAGGTCGGCGCCATGACGGGCTATGGCAACGGCTGGGTCGATTTGAACGCCGGGGCCTTCAACGGCGCGGTCAAGGCGGGCGTTCCCGCCGGCGAGGGAGGCGATTCAACGCTCTCCGACTTCCACGCCGGCCTCACGCTTTTTCCGCACGAGGCGGTGAAAATGGGAGCCTACTGGCTTTCGGACCTGATGGAGACGTGGAATTTTGAGCAGGCCGGCGAGCAGATCGCCAATGCGCCGGGCTATGAAAAAGAGGGCGCGGCAGGCGCGTTCGCCAACCTTTACCTGGGGCGTTTTACCTGCAACGCCGAATATGTCTCCGCGCTGGAGGCCTATGAAATCGCCGGCGGCCGCTATCTTCCCGCCGCCTTCCATATCGAGGGGTCGGTCCAGCTGGCGGATGCGGTGGCGGCGGGACTGAAATACGAAGCCAGCGACGACCTCTACGCCGCGTTCGACGGCGCCCTGCTGGAGTTTGGCGAAAAATTTCCGGGCGAGGCCTATGGCGCGGTCGTCTCCTATGGTTTCCACGAAAACGCCACGGTGGCGGTTGAATATTTGCATTTGGAACAGCTCGACGCCGGTGCGCGGGGCGACCTCGCGACGGTCCAGCTGGCATTGGCATTCTAATCGACGGATTTGCGAGAGGGTTTGTAATGAAGCTCAAGGAATTGAAGGTCGGCGAAAGCGGATTGGTGACGGGATTCAACACGGCGGATCCGGCCTACCGGCAAAAGCTGCTGCGCATGGGGCTGACGCGCAACGCGCTCTTTTCGGTGGTGCGCAAGGCGCCGTTCGGCGGGCCGATCGAGATCGAGGTCAAGGGGTCGCGCCTGGTGCTCCGCAGCAACGAGGCGGATGCGCTGGAGGTTGAAAAGCAATGAAGACGCTGAAGGTCGCCCTCGCCGGCAATCCCAACTGCGGCAAGACCACCGTTTTCAACGCCCTGACCGGCGCGCGCCAGCAGGTCGGCAACTGGCCGGGCGTCACCGTCGAGCGTGTCATGGGCGAATATGTTCGCGGCGATAGCGAAGTGGAGGTCACCGACCTGCCGGGCATCTACTCCTTTTCCGCGCTCTCGCCCGACGAGGAGGTCGCGCGCAAGCATATCCTCTTCGACACGCCCGACGTGGTCGTCAACGTCATCGACGCCTCGAACCTCGAGCGCAACCTCTACCTCACCACCCAGCTGCTCGAAATGGACGTGCCGGTGGTCGTCGCCCTCAACATGATGGACATGGCCAAGCAGCGCGGCCTGCGCATCCAGGTCGACCACCTCGCCAGGCACCTCGGCTGCCCGGTCATCCCGGTCGTCGCCTCGCGCAAGACCGGCATCGAGGAATTGCGCGCGGCGGTCGACCTCATCAGCCAGACCCAGCACAAGCCGGGTACGCGCGTCGCCTACGAAAAAGACATTGAAAAGGTGATCCAATCGCTCGAAGTCAGCCTGGGCGACGTGGCGCTGAGCAAAAAGGTCTCCGCCCGCTGGTTGGCGATCAAGCTCCTGGAAAAAGACCATTTGGCGATGGAGGTGCTCGGCCCCGACAAGGCGCTGCTGCCGGACCTGGGCGACGAACTCAAAAAGGTCGAACGGATTGTCGGCGAAGATACCGACATGATCATCGCCGACGGCCGCTACGGCTTCATCCACGGCCTCGCTCGCGATGTCACCGCCGGCAGCGACATGGCCCGCAAATCCTTTTCCGACGCCGCCGACAAGATCGCGCTCAACAAGTTCCTCGGTTTCCCCGTCTTCTTCGGGGTCATGTATCTCGTCTTCGCGCTCACCATCAACGTCGGCGGGCCGTTCATCGACTTTTTCGACCGGCTTTGCGGCACCATTTTCGTCGATGGCTTCGGCCACGTGCTCCAGCTGCTCCATTTTCCGGAATGGGCGGTGGCGATCCTGGCGGAGGGGATCGGCGGCGGCATCCAGACCGTCTCGACCTTCATCCCGCCGATTTTCTTCATCTTCCTCTGCCTCTCGTTTTTGGAGGATTCCGGCTACATGTCGCGCGCGGCTTTCGTCATGGACCATTTCCTGCGCACGGTCGGCCTGCCGGGCAAGGCGTTCATCCCGATGCTCGTCGGCTTTGGCTGCAACGTGCCCGGCATCATGGCCACCCGTACGCTCGAAAGCCGCAGCGACCGCATTTTGGCAATCCTGATGAATCCCTTCATGTCGTGCGGGGCGCGCCTGCCGGTCTACACCCTCTTCGCCGCTGCCTTTTTCCCGCAAAATGGAGGGCTGGTGATTTTCGGCATCTATCTCATCGGCATCGGCCTCGCCGTCATGACCGGCCTGCTTTTCAAGCGCACGCTGCTGCGCGGCGAGGTAACCAGCTTCGTCATGGAGCTGCCGCCCTACCACCTGCCAACCCTCAGCGGCGTCATGTACCACACCTGGCACCGCCTCAGCTCCTTCCTCATCAAGGCGGGCAAGGTGATCCTCCTGATCGTCGCGGTGCTCGGCTTCCTCAATTCGCTCGGCACCGACGGCTCGTTCGGCAACAACGACTCCAAGAATTCCATGCTCAGCGCCATGAGCCGCGCGGTCACGCCGGTTTTCCGGCCCATGGGGATCGAAAACGACAACTGGCCCGCCACCGTCGGGCTCTTCACCGGCATCTTCGCCAAGGAGGCCGTCGTCGGCACGCTCGACTCGATCTATTCCCAGCTCGATGCGGACGCCGAGGTGGCCGGGGAAGCGGCCGTTGCGGAATTCGATTTCTGGCAAGGGATCATCGATGCGTTCGGTACCATCCCCGCCGGGTTCGAAGGGTTTTTCGACCGGCTCCGGGATCCGCTCGGGCTCTCCTCCGCGCTCAAGGAGGTTGATACCGCCGACCGCTCGGCCTACGCCACCATGGTCGTCCACTTCGGCCCGCACGCCCCGAAGGCGGCCTTCGCCTACCTGCTCTTCATCCTGATCTATTGCCCCTGCGTCGCCGCGCTCGCCGCCATCGCCCGCGAAATTGGCATGCGCTGGATGGTCTTCGCCATCGCCTACCTCACGGTGCTGGCGTGGACCATCTCCACCTTCTACTTCCAGCTCGCCACCTTTACCGTCAACCCCTCCGCCTCCGCCGGGTGGATCGGACTGTGCGTTGGAATCCTAATTGCCTTTTTCATCGGCATGCGCATCGCCGGCAACCGGGGCGCGAAAAAGCATGCTTAGCGGGATCGTCAACCTGCTGAAGGAACGCGGGGCGCTCTCCGTCCAGGAGATCGCCCTGGCGCTGGGAATCGATTCCAGCGCGCTGCACCCGATGCTCCAAATGCTCGTGCAAAAAGGCAAGATCCTGAAGGTCGAACTCCCATGCAAAACCGGTTGCGCGGGCGGTTGCGGCAAGTCCGACTCCATGACCTTCTACAAGCCCTCTCCGGGGGTGTAGCGGGCCAGCCTTGCGGCGCCTTGGCGCCTGTTTCATGGCAAAGGGCGGCTTGCCCGAGATTTTTTGGGTATCTTGTCCACAAAACGTGTTGGCCGGCATCCATTGATATCAGGAGGTCGGCAGATGATACGTTCACGGAAGCTGGAGAGCTCTGGAAAGGGCCGTTTTTCATTATCCAATCTGGATGCCCGTCGTCAGACGGAGATTGCCGTTGCCTTGATGGCCGTTGTTCCCTCATTGGTTTTTTTCCATTTGGGCAATGCGCTGGCGAACAAGGATTCGCTTTCGCCAGGGGATTTCGCCCTGGCGGCCCTTGGCATCTGGATCGCCTTCATCGGCTATCGCGTTGTCCGCAAGTATCCCGCCAACATATCGGCCTTGCGCGTGTACATTGCCGATCTGGCCAAGGGTACGTTTCCCGACCATGTGCAGTTGACGGATGCCGCCGAGAGCGACGACATCTGCTACATCGAGACCAGCATCAATCTTCTCATCGAAGAGTTGCGCAAGGAGGCGGCCAAAGCCAAGGCGCAATACGATGTCGAACATCGGCTCCGCGAGACGGTCGAGCAGCAGCAGGCGGAACTGCTTATAGTCGAGCACCGCCGCACCTTGGTGGATAGTATGTCGACGGTTTGCCGCCGCCTGGAGCATCCGATGGAGGCGCTGCTGCAAAAGCTGGCCATCATGCGGGAAGTGTACAGCAACAACCTGGATCTCATGCTCCACATCGACGAAGTGGCCGAAGAGGTTCTGGAAATCAACGCGGTTCTCGTCAAGATCCGTTCCGCCAAGGAATTCCGCAAAGTCGCCTAACCCTGCCGGGGCGCATAGCTCGCCGGTTCGCGGTAGGTGGCGTCCCAGTTCTTGAAGACGGGTTCGAGCCCCTTTGACCGGAGCATGGCGCAGAATTCGGGAATGTTGCGTTCGTCGGAAACCGCAAATTGCTCGGTCGATTCCCCGGCGTCGTCGCCATAGCCGCCAACGGTGGTCTTGCTGGCCACGCTCATTTTCGAGATCCCAACCCCGGCCAAGCCGTCGCGCATGCGCGGTGCTTCGCGCGTCGAGAGCACCAACGGGGTTTCGGGCAGGCAAATCCGCAGGGCGAAGATAAACTGCGCGAGCATCCTTTCATCGACCGGATGGTCCGATTGGAACCCGCCGAGCTGGGGGCGGATGCGCGGGAACGAGATCGAGACGCCGGCCTGCCAGTAGGTTTTCAGCAGGTGCTTGGCGTGGCG
>JBGSLE010000237.1:0-4329 GCA_041740875.1 Pontiella sp.
TTCCGCCAGCGGATCATCGACGACATCGTCCAACGCTCCAAACCCTTCGACGGCATCCAGATCGACTTCGAAAGCATCGCCGCGGCCGACGGCACCGCCTACCTCAACTTCCTCTCCGCCGCCAAGAAGGCGCTGCCCAAGGGAAAACACTTCAGCGTCGCCGTTTTGGCCCGCTGGCAGGCGCACAAGGACAAAAACCCCAATGATGCGTTCGACTATCCCTTCATCGGGCGCATCGCCGACCGCGTCGTGGTCATGGCCTACGACGAACACTACCGGGGCGGAGCAGCGGGGCCGATCGCCTCGCTGCCATGGTGCCGCGAAATCTACCGCTACGCCCTCGCCACCATCGGCCCCGGCAAGCTGGTGATGGGCATCCCGCTCTACGGCCGGAGCTGGCAGCGGCAAACCCTCGCCAAGGCCTACACCAACCGCGAAGTGGTCGACGAAATCCTCAAACGGGGCATCAAATCCGATTGGAACCCTGAAAACGGCGGCACCTTCAGCTTCACGGAAACCGTCACCCTCGACGTCCACTACGAAACCACGCAGTCGCTCGAAACGAAAATGGCCCTCTACGCCCAGCAACCCATCCGGGGCGTCGCCTTCTGGCGCATCAGCCAGGAACCGGACGGCTTCTGGGAACGCATCCAAAAATAGCGGTGGCCAAAGCCCGTATTCCGGCTACTTTGCGAAACTGGAGGTAGACATGAAAATGGAATCCTGCATCCGCGTGATCGCCGGCACGTTTATCCTGGCGTCACTGGCGCTGGCGCACCTCGTCAACCGCAACTGGCTCTGGTTCACCGTCTTCGTCGGGGCCAACCTGCTCCAGTCCGGCTTCACCAAATGGTGCCTGATGGAAAAAATCCTCGCCAGGCTCGGCGTGCAGAAATGACGATTTAAACGTGAGGCATGAGGCGTGAGTGTGAGTGTAAGCGTTGCCCTTTTCGCATGCCAGAATCCACGCCAAGGCCAATCACGCCTCACTTTTCACTCGTCACGTTTCACGCCTCACTCGTCACGTTTCACGCCCCAAGTTCGGCCTGCAACTCGGCATCGGCCTTGAGCACCGCTTCGGCCATGGTTTTCTTGTAGGCCACCAGCTTGCGCTTCAACGCGGCGTCGGAGACCGCCAATATCTGCACCGCGAGAATCGCGGCATTGATCGCGCCGGCCTTCCCGATCGCCACCGTCGCCACCGGAACGCCGGACGGCATCTGCACGGTCGAGAGCAGCGAATCCATGCCGTCGAGCGCCCAGCCCTTGACCGGAATCCCGATGACCGGAAGGATGGTGTGGCCCGCCAGCACGCCGCACAAATGGGCCGCCCCGCCCGCCGCGCCGATGATCACCTTGAAGCCGTTCTTCGCCGCGTTTTCGGCAAAGTCGCTCGCCTCGTGCGGCGTGCGGTGCGCAGACATCACCTTGACGGTCGCCTCGACGCCAAACTCCTTGAGCGTGTTGTAGGTGAATTCCAGCACGGGCCAGTCGGACTTGCTGCCCATGACGATGGCGACGGTCGTTTGTTTTTTCTTAGCGGCCATTTTCCATTCTCCTTAGTTCACGGTGCGCAATGTCGTTTCGATAAAAAGCGCCTTTATAGCTGATGGTTTCGACGGCGATGTAGGCCTTCGACAGCGCGTCGAGCAGGTCGTAGCCGGTGGAGGTAACGCCCAGCACGCGGCCGCCGGCCGTGACCACCTTGCCATTCTTCAACGCCGTGCCGGCGTGGAAGACGACGGTGTCCGCGACGGCGTTGGCCTTCTCGATGTTTTCGATTTCGTTGCCCTTTTCATAGTCACCCGGATAGCCGCCCGCCACCATCACCACGCAGACGCTCGGTTCGGGTTTCCAGCGGACCAGCTCTTCGGCAAGGGTGCCGTCGATGACGGCGTTGAGCGCGGGGAGCATGTCGCCCTCCCAGCGCGCCAGAACCGCCTGCGTTTCGGGATCGCCGAAGCGGCAGTTGAATTCGACCACGCTCGGCTGGCCGTCCTGGATCATCAATCCGGCGTAGAGCACGCCCTTGTAGGTGATGCCGCGCTTTTTCAGTTCGGCCAGTGTGCGCCCATAAACCTCGGCCTTCACCTTTTCGAGCACGGATTCGGTGACGATCGATGCCGGGGAATAGGCGCCCATCCCGCCGGTGTTTGGCCCGAGGTCCTTTTCAAAGATGCGCTTATGGTCCTGCGACGACGCGAGGATGACGATGTGTTCGCCGTCGATGAGCGCAAGGATGGAGGCCTCTTCGCCTTCGAGGAAATCCTCGATCACCACCCGGTTGCCGGCGACGCCAAACACATTGCCTTCGAGCGCCTCGCGGATCGCGGCCTCGGCCTGTTCGACGGTCTCGGCCACCGTTACGCCCTTGCCCGCCGCGAGCCCGTCGGCCTTGACGACGATCGGGGCGCCGCGTTGCCGGACATAGGCGCAGGCGGCGGCGGGATCGGTGAAGGTTTCGTAGGCGGAGGTCGGCACACCCGCGGCCTTCATGACCTCCTTGGCGAATTGCTTGCTGCCCTCCAGCTCGGCGGCGGCCTTGCACGGTCCAAAGACGCGGAAATCGGCGGCCTCCAGCAGGTCGGCCAGTCCGGCGCAAAGCGGCGCTTCCGGGCCGATCACCACCAGGTCGGGCCGGTTTTCCAGGCACCAGCCCTTGATGCCTGGCAGATCCGTCGCGGCGAACCCGAGATTGGTTCCCAGCGCCGCCGTCCCGGCATTGCCGGGGGTGCAGAACAGTTCCGGCTTGGCGCTGTCGTTCGCCAGTTTCCACGACAGCGCGTGCTCGCGCCCCCCGTTGCCTATCACCAAAATCCTCATTCGCCGCCCTCCTTCGTGAAAATCAAAAACCTCCGCGGAACATACCCAACGGAGGTTTCGATGAAAAACCTTTTTACATGCTACGGCGTCATGGCGCTGACGTTCGATAGTTTTTCCAGGTTGAAGATATCCTTGAAATCCTCGCTGTTCATCTCTTTCTGCTCCACCACGACCGCTTCGCCGTTCTTGGTGGCGAAGGCGAATCCCTTGTTGCCAAACGGTTCGGCCGTCTCAGAAAACGACAGCTCGTTGATGTCGAGGTTCTTCGTGTAGACCGCCGGCGTATTGCCCGCCACGGTGTCGTTCAAGTCCAGCAGGATGCACCAGGCGTTGTGCTCCTCCCCGCCGCTCAGGAATTCCGCCTCGTCGCGGGCCGGCACCATGCCCGGGGCGGCGAAGAAGGCATAGTCGACGTCTAGGTAGCCCCCCTTCACCAGCTCGTTGAGGAAGACCGTGGAGGATTCGGTGTTCTCCCCGCCGCTTTTGGGCCACCCGCCGGAAAAGCGGCTGCCGGTGCCCATCGCCGTGATGGCTTCGACGATGTAGCGCGCCTTGGCCGATTCCTTGGTCAGCTTCGCCCGCAGCTGCGCCTTGCCGATCTGCGGCGAAACCAGCGTAAAGAGGATGCCGATGATGGCGATGACGGCGAGCAGCTCGATGAGTGAAAAGCCCTGTTTGCGGGGCGAAGTCGCGGAACATTTCATTTTTATTTCCCTTGGGGGTTGCGTATCCTTCTGCGCCTTTGGAAGCTAGCAAATGAAAACCGATCTTTTCAACTATGATCTGCCACCCGAACGGATCGCCCAGCACCCGCCCGAGCGCCGCGAACTCGCCCGCATGATGGTGCTCCACCGCGCCTCCGGAACGATCGAACACCGGCGGATTTCCGACATCGCCGCCTACCTCTGCGCCCCGGACGTCCTGGTGCTCAACAACACCAAGGTGATCCCCGCCCGCATCTTCGGCCACAAGGCGGCGTCCGGCGGAAAGGTCGAACTGCTCCTGCTCGAAGAGGCCGCGCGCGGCGAATGGAAGGTGCTGCTGAAGGCGTCGCGCCGCCCGAAGCTCGGCGAAAAAATCATCCTGTGCGCGGGCAAGGCCACGGCAACGATGCGCTACGACGGCGAACAGGGCGAAGCCGTCCTGCAGATCGAATCCGACCGTCCGCTGATGGAAATCCTCGACGAAGAGGGGCTGCCCCCCCTGCCCCCCTACATCTCCCGCAAGGAGCAGACGGCCGAACAAATCGCGGCCGACAAGCAGCGCTACCAGACCGTCTTCGCCCGCGAACCCGGCGCGGCCGCCGCGCCCACCGCCGGGCTGCACTTTACGCCCGAACTCCTGCGCGACCTCGAAAACGCGGGCATCCATAAAGCGGAACTCACCCTGCATGTCGGGCTCGGCACCTTCCGCCCCGTTTCGGCGGAACTCATCGCCGACCACGAAATGCACCACGAGCGCTACGCCGTTTCGGCGGAAGCCGCCCAAACGATCAACGCGTCGCGC
>JBGSLE010000238.1:0-6972 GCA_041740875.1 Pontiella sp.
GAGTTCATCGCGATCCGCGAGAACCAGCGCATCGATGCCATCCGCGAAGCGCACCTGTTGCGCCAGCATCCGGGCGAGCGCTTCGGCGCCAGCATTCCCGAGCGCATCACGGCAGAATTTGTGCGTGATGAAGTGGCGCGCGGGCGCGCCATCATTCCGTGCAACATCAATCACACGGAGTTGGAGCCGATGATCATCGGCCGCAACATCCTCGTGAAGATCAACGCCAACATCGGCAACTCCGCGGTCTCTTCGAGCATCGGCGAGGAGGTTGAAAAGGTGCAGTGGGCCACGCTCTGGGGCGCGGATACGATCATGGACCTCTCGACCGGGCAAAACATCCACGACACCCGCGAGTGGAACATTCGCAACTGTCCCGTCCCCGTCGGCACCGTCCCGATCTACCAGGCGCTCCAGAAGGTCGGCGAACGGCCCGAAGACCTGACGTGGGAGCTGTTCCGCGACACGCTCATCGAGCAGTCCGAGCAGGGCGTCGATTATTTCACCATCCACGCCGGCGTCCGGCTGCGCTATGTCCCCATGACCGCCCAGCGCGTCTGCGGTATCGTTAGCCGCGGCGGCTCGATCATGGCCAAATGGTGCGTCTCCCACCACAAGGAGAGTTTCCTCTACGACCATTTCGAGGAGATCTGCGAAATCTGCAAGCGGTACGACGTCTCCCTCTCGCTCGGCGACGGCTTGCGCCCGGGCGCGATCGCCGACGCCAACGACGAGGCGCAGCTCGGCGAGCTCGAAACCCTCGGGGAATTGACCAAGATTGCGTGGAAGCACGACGTGCAGGTGATGATCGAAGGCCCCGGCCACGTCCCGCTCCAGGCCGTGAAGGAAAACATGGATTGGGAACTCGACGCCTGCCACGAGGCGCCGTTCTACACCCTCGGGCCGCTGACCACCGACATCGCGCCCGGCTACGACCACATCACCAGCGGCATCGGCGCCGCCAACATTGGCTGGCATGGCTGCGCCATGCTCTGCTACGTCACCCCGAAGGAGCACCTCGGCCTGCCGAACAAGGACGACGTCAAATATGGCGTCATCACCTACAAGATTGCCGCGCACGCCGCCGATTTGGCCAAGGGTTTCCCCGGCGCGCAGGTGCGCGACAACGCGCTCAGCAAGGCCCGCTTCGAATTCCGCTGGGAGGATCAGTTCAATCTCGCGCTCGACCCCGTCACCGCGCGGTCGTACCACGACGCCACGTTGCCGTCCGAAGAGGCCAAGACCGCCCACTTCTGCTCCATGTGCGGCCCGAAATTCTGCTCCATGCGCATCTCCGAAGACGTCCGCCAATACGCCGCCGAACAAGGGCTGTCCGAAGCCGAGGCCATCGAACAGGGGATGCGGGAAAAGTCGCGCGAATTCGCCGGTCAAAAGGCGGAGCTCTATTCGTAGAAAGGGCTCAAGTATATCGTCTGGAACCCACGATCGTGGTAGTTGGATGATATACTTCTTCGGTAAAAGAAGTCCGGGAGTTCTTGCCGCAAGGGTTGAGATGTGATGCCGGCAGGCCTGGTGCCTATCCGCTCCAGGCGACTTCCAGCAGGGGCACTTCCAACTCGTCCGGGCAGTCCGCCGGAAGGCGGTCCGAGAATTCCTTGCGCCATACCATGACCGAGTGGATCCGAACCGATAGGACGGCGGCGAGGCGATCCTCCCATTGGCGGCTCGCAGCTTCCGACAACGCCCCGATCTTGTGGCCTTTTGCGTCCTTGATGAACACGCGGTTGTCCTGCGCCTGCTTGTCGAGGTGGACAATCGATCCGACGCCGAGTTTGGCGATCTCCTGCCGGACGTAACGGGCGTTGGGCACCGTCGCCGCATAGTCGATCCAGATGGAGGAGAGATCCAGCAGCGAATAGCGTCGACGCAGTTCGTCGTCCGTCGGATATGGCAATTCCGCCGCATCGATGCGTAGCAACCCGGCGCCGGCCATTTCGCCGACATGGGGATGTTGAATGCCGGCGAGTTCATGCAGCACGAGGGTTTTGCGCGCCCGCGTCATGCCCACATAAAAAAGCCGGCGTTCCTCTTCCTGCTTCTCGATGGTCTCCTGCTTTTTCCAGTGGTCTCCGAGCATGATGACGTGGTCGAACTCCAACCCCTTGGCGGCATGGACGGTCGAGAGATGCACCCCGTTTTCTGTGCAGCCGTTGCGCTGGATCTCGTGCACCGCTTCGTAGAGGAATTCGACGGCTTCGTCCGGCAGGCGCGCATGGTTGCCAGTTGCGTCCTCCCATTCGGACAGAATGGCATCCAGCATGCGGATCCACGGATTGCCGGCATCGCAGGGGTTCGATTCCTGGAATAGCTGCCGCAGGCGGCTGGCCGTCACGGTCGCCTGATCGAGCTCCTTGATGGATTTTATCAGGGACTGGAATTCGCGCAGGCGGTGCAGGGGCACGTTGCGGTCCCGTTCGGCGGCCATGGCGGCGGGGATGCCGGCGGATTCCAGTGCCGCGCGGACGGCATCCAGCCCGCTGTGCGTTCGCGCAAACACGGCAACGGTTCCTCCGGTTTTTCGAAGCTCCTTGATTTCTTCAAGGACATGGCGCGCTTGGTTCAAAGCGTCGGGGCATTTCACGATCCGGACCGGTTCGCCGGGCGGCGAGGATTTCCGCGCGTTGTTGATGAGGATGGGGTGGCCGGTTTTCATACGGTCGCGATTCAATGCAATCAGCCGGTTTGCGACCCCGATGATGTTTTTGGTGGATCGGTAGTTTTCGACCAGATAGTGGATGCGAGCGCGGTAGTCCTGCTCGAACCGGCGGATGAAGCGGATGTTTGCGCCGCGGAAGGTGTAGATGTTCTGGTCGTCGTCGCCCACCGCGAGAACGGAGAGCCTGGCGTCCTCGTTCTCCGAATCCAGGGTGCGCCCGGCGATGGCCGACACCATTTGGTATTGCGCCTCGTCGATATCCTGGTATTCGTCGATCAGGATGTGCCGGTAGCCGGCCAGCAGCCGCTCGCGCATCTCGTCGCGCTCGAGGCCGGGAATATCGCATTCGCCCCGCAGCATGGCGGCGGCTTTCGGAATCAGTTGATCGAGGTCGGGGGGATCCTGGTGGCGCTCGAAATGGGTGGCAAGCGAAGCGCCGACCAGCCGCATCGCCATCCCGTGGTAGGTCTGCACGGTGACGCCCGCAGCATCCTTGCCAACCAAATCCCGGATACGCGTCCGCAGGCTGGCCGCCGCCGCGCGGTTGAAGCAAACCACCAGGATCTCGCGCGGGCGCACGCGGTCGACGCGCAGCAAGTAGGCGCAGCGGTGGGCAATGACACGGGTCTTGCCCGAACCGGGGCCGGCCAGCACCAGCATGTTGTCGTCCACCACGGCGGAAACCACGGCCACCTGTACGCCGTTGTTTAGCTGGTCGACGATCTTCTGGTAGGACTCCGCGCTGGTTGCGCGATCGAGCAACTCCTGCTCGCCGGGAAAGAAGCGCTTAACAAAATCCGGCTTATCCATCGTGAAATAGGCCAGCACCAGCTCCAGCGCACCCTGGATTTTTTCCAGTCCGAGCGCCGCATAGCGGTTCATCACGTGGATTTGGAAATTACGTTCGCTGTAATGCTCCTTGAGCGAGGAAAAGTCGCCGCTTGTGAAACTTCGTCTCTTCGCGCTCGGCAGGACGGTGATCGTCATGGCGGAGCGGAAAACCGCCAACCCCTGCTGGAGGATGATGCAGCGCTGCTCGTGGAGGAAAAGCAGGCCGCGCTCGATGGCCGACCCGAAGTCCCTGACCTGCGCCGCAGCGACCATGTCCGACCGCAGCGCTTCCATCAGCTCGCTTTCGCCAAACTCCACCAAGTGTTCGCCTTTTGTTCCTTCCGGAATCTTGCCGGCAATCGCCTTCAGCACGATACCCGCCACGGACTGGCGCTTCTCGGCCGTCGCTTGCAGATCGTCCCATCTGCGCTGCAGCTTGACCCGGTAGTGGTCCTTGTCGCGGTATTTCAGATCAATGCTGCCCCGGCGTCCGGCCAGCCCCTGGCCGTCCATGGCCAGGCTTTGCAACAGGCTGCGCAACGATTCCGGGGCGCAGGCATGGCCGTCATCGAGCAACCGCTGGTTTAGCCGCCGGAGGCTCAGCACCATCCACCCTTCGGCGTCCGGATCCTCCTCGCGCATCAGGGCGATCATCGCCTTCTCCAGCACGCACACCTCGGCCAGCAGCTTGTCGGATGCGTTGGTGCAGCGCACCTTGACATACGCGCTGAGCAGGGTGTCCTTCTTGACCAGTCCCGCGTCGACCATGTCCTTCAATATCTGCAATACCGGCAGCGTGTCGTGCCGCAACGTGTGGTATGGGGCCGCTTCCTCCGCGACGGCCATGGAGGGCAGTTCCGCCAATTGGTCCGCGCTAAGCGGCTCGTTTGGGTCGCGGTCGAAAAGCTGCGCCATGATTTCGTTCCACTGCCGTTTGACCCGTTCGGACAGGTTCAGGGCGTTGATCTTTTCGACGGCTTCCGCCCTTGTTTTCATCAACGGCTTGACCTGCATCACGGCGGTGCGGTTTTCGTCGCGCTGGACGAAGCTCCCCCGTTCCAGCATCGAGATGGCGGTGTTGACCTTGGTGGTCGCCATGGGATCGGTCGTATTGAAATTGGCGTCCACCTCCTCGTCGCGGAGGATTTCCCCGGCGGTGATGACGACGCGGTTGTTTTCGTCGTGTTTGGCGCGCCGCAACCCCTTCAGGATTTGGCGTATGTCGTGGGGGGTGAGCCGGGAAAAGGCGCTGAGCGAAAACTGGGTTTCGATATCCTGCTTGTCGTAGAGCAGCACGCATTGGGCAAGCCCGCGATCGCGCCCGGCCCGACCGGCCTCCTGCAGGTAGTTTTCCAGCGAGCCGGGAATGTCCGCGTGGACGACCATGCGCACGTTTTCCTTGTCGATGCCCATGCCGAAGGCGTTCGTGGCACAGATATGCTGGATCGCTCCGGCGATGAACCCGTCCTGCACCCGCCGTTTTTCGGGAGGCTCCAGCCCCGCGTGGAACGCCTCGGCGGAAAGGCCGGAACGCTGAAGCCATTCCGCCATCTCCTCGGTCCGGGCGCGGGTCGCGCAATAGACCACCGACGCGCCGTTTTCCGGAACGCGCTCTTGAAGCAGTTGCAGGACGTGGGCCGCCTTTTCCGCCGAGTTGACTAGCCGAACCTCGAACCGCAGGTTGGTCCGTTCCGCCCCGCCGTCGAAAATAGCCAGTTCCTGCACCAGTTCTTTTTTAAAGTGCTGGCAGATCTCCTCGACCACGTCGCGCTTGGCGGTCGCGGTGAAGCAGGCTACCGGCGGACAATCGACCTGCTGCTGTTCCGCCAATTCGCGGATGAAGCGCGAGGCATAGAGGTAGTCCGGGCGGAACGAGTGGCCCCAGCGCGATAGGCAGTGCGCCTCGTCGAACACCCAGCAACCGATTTCCCTCTGCTTCACGATGTTCCGAAACGACAAATTGCGCAACTGTTCCGGCGAGACGTAGAGCAGGGCGACGTCGCCGAGCCGGACGCGTTCCATCACGCGGCCCCGCTCCGGCGGCGTTAGCATGCCATAGAGCGCGGCGGCGAAACCCGATTCCGTCAGTCGGTTGAGGTTGTCGACCTGGTCCTTCATCAAGGCCTGCAACGGCGAAATGACGACGGTCAACACGCCCCGGCGCTGGTTGCGCACCAGTGCAGGCAACTGGTAGCACAGCGACTTTCCTCCGCCCGTCGGCAAAATGGCCAGCACCGGCTCGTTGTTCATTCCGCTGCGGATGATCGCCTCCTGCAAGCTGCCGCCTCCCGGAAGGGAAGGATCCTGCCGAAAGCCGTCGAAGCCAAAAAAGCGTTTTAGCTGCGCCTGCGGGTTGTGGTTGATCCGGCAATAACCGCACCCTGGATCGTCGCAAGCGGTTTCACGCAGTTGGCGGAGGATCCGCACCGTTTCGGGAAAGCGGTGCCGCACCCATGGCGGCAGGATGGAATTGGTGCCGGCTACGCGCAGCCACGCCAGCGCATACGCCGCCGCTTCCCGTTTTTCAAAATCCACCCTTCGCGCCGCCGTTGCGCAGCCAAACCGCGCGGCCTCCGTCTCCAAGAAACCCCGCGCGTCCTGGTCGTCGAACGCGGCGATGTCCAATGCTCGAAACAGCGGCTCCATGGTTGCCGCAAAGGCCCACGCGTAAAACCGCGCCAACGCCGGGTTCGATTCCGCCACGGCCGCGAGCACCTTGAACTGGTCTCGGAACAGCGAGGCCGCATTGCGGGCATCGGCAACCGGATCGTTCAAGGCGGTGCTGACCAGTTTGTAGTCCTTCACCAAATGGTGGTAGGGGTTTTCGGGAAACGCGATCGGCGAGAGGAACAATGTGTCGATGACCGGGCACTGGTGGAGCAGGAGTCCGGGGAGTTGCTTTCTTAGCAGCGGCAGGTCGTGGTCGAGGATATTGTGGCCGAGCACAAAGCGGGCTTCCCCGCAGAGCCCGTCCAGCAGCTGTATCGCATCGGAATTCCGAAACCGCCCCTTCAGGAATCCGTCCCGGCTGCCGAAAACCGCCCCGATTTTCAGGATGGTGCCATCGGGGGCCGTCTCCAAATCCAGCAGCAGGCTCGAATCCAGCATCTTTTCAACAGCATCCATTGCGATGCAACATAATGGATATGCAAACCAAGTCTATCCGAATAAACGCAGGGACTTGCGCAAGCCGGGGGCTATCTTCTGCGCCGCTGTTTGTTCGCGGACGGTGAAGGCAGGAGCGGCGCGGCGAGTTTTTCGTAGCAGGCAAAGAGGTGTTCGACGCGTTCGCGCTCGCTGGCGAACGGTTCGGAGCGGTAGCACTTCTCCACGGCGCGGTCGAGCGCGGCGTGCGCCTTGGCCAGCGACGGCGGCATCGCCAATGGATCGTAGAGGTCGGACAGTGTCGCGTTCGGGAAATCCTTCCGCGCCTCCAGCACCGCGTGCGCTGCCGCTTCGACCGC
>JBGSLE010000239.1:0-4633 GCA_041740875.1 Pontiella sp.
CCGGCAGCCATCCGGAGGTCCTGCAGGAGCTGCGCGCCGTCCTGGACAAGTGGCAGCGTGAAACCGGCGACGCCGAACCCGAGGCGCGCACGATCGATGGCTTCAGCCGCGAAACCGGCGAGGCGTTGCCGGGCATTGCGATCCGCAAGAGCTAGCGGATGCATGGCATGGCACGCAAGAGACGCCATCTCTGCCGTCCGTGGTGCGGTGGCGCAAAAAATCGTTCGTTGCGTAGCCGCCAAGCGCGTATAGAGTCTCATGGATGGCGCATCGCGCGCGCGGCCCCGGAACCTGACCATGGAAACACCAGCAAAACAGACGTCCCGTTGGAATGCCCGGACCAAGCCGGAGGACCGGGTTCCGGCGCTGGAAAAATACGCCTACGCGCTGGGGGCGGTTCCGCTGGGCACCGGCATGCAGGTGATCAATCGCATGGCGAACATTGTCTTGAACATGGGCCTCGGGCTGAGCCCCGCGCTGATCGGGGTGGCCATCTTCATCTTCCGCATGTGGGATGCCTTCACCGATCCGGTCATGGGGGCGATCTCCGACAATGCGCGCTGGAAATGGGGCCGCCGCCGGCCCTACCTCGTGATCGGCTCCGTGCTCTGCGCCCTCGTGTTTCCGCTGGTCTGGCTGTTTGGACGCGGCTGGAGCCACCAGGCCATCTTCGCCTACTTCACCGCATCCACGCTGCTTTTCTACACCTGCTTCACCTTCTTTTCGGTGCCCTACCTGAGCCTGGCGGCGGAAATGACCCCCGACTACCACGAGCGCACGCACCTTATTTCGCTACGCGCCTTCGTCAACAAACTGGTGGCCATCGGGGTGGGGTGGCTGTTTGCGCTGGTCACGCTCGATTGGTTCGAGGACGAGCTGGAGGGGATGCGCTGGGCCAGCCTGCTCGTCTCGCTCGTCTTCCTGGTGTTCGGCATCCTGCCCGCCCTCTTTTCCCGCGAACGGTTCCACAAGCAGGCGATGCAGCAGCGCAAGACGCCGCTGGTGGCCAGCCTCAGGGCCACCCTCTCCGCCAAGCCGTTCCTGATGCTGGTGTCGATGGTGCTCCTCATGGTGATGGCCACGATGATGTCCAATTCGCTCGGCCTCTACCTAAACGTCTACTATGTCTGCCACGCCGACAAGGCGGCGGCCGCGCAGATCGAAGGCTGGAGCGCCACCGCCGGCATGGCCGTTTCAATCCTCAGCATTCCCGTCTTCAACCTGCTTTCGCGCCGCCTGGGCAAGACGCGCGCGCTGGCCATCGACCTATGGCTGCTGCTGCTCGCGAGCCTCGCCAAGTGGGTGCTGGTCAATCCGGCCCATCCGCACGGACTGGTGCTCAGCGCGGTGTTGCAGGCGCCCGGCTTGACGGGAATCTGGATCCTGCTCCCTTCCATGCAGGCCGATGTCTGCGACTGGGACGAACTCAACACCGGCTGCCGGCGCGAGGGCAGCTATTCCTCGGTCTTCACATGGTTCAACAAGACCGGCCTCTCGATCTCCCTGCTGCTGGCCAACCTGATCCTGGTGGTCTCCGGCTTCGAGGTGGAATTGGGGGCCGGCCAACGCGCCACCACCATGCTCTGGATGCGGATACTCTATTGCCTGATTCCCGTCGCGGCCGTGGCCTGCATCCTTTTTGTTTTGCGCAAATATCCCCTGACCGAGCCGCGCTGCCGCGATATCCGGGCGGAGCTCGAACGGCGGCGCGGCGTTGTTTGACGAGGTTTTAATAGACATGGAGAAACCAACATGAAGCAGATCGGCAGATGGGTTTTCGGAATCGCCGTTGCGGCGCTTCCACTGGCGGGCATGGCCGGCAGCCAGCCCAACATTCTCGTCATCCATATCGACGACATGGATTTCGATGAAATCGGCGCCTACGAGGGCCAGGGCAAGGTCTGGACGCCCAACCTGGACTCGCTGATCGCGGGCGGCATGAAATTCAACCGGGGCTACGTCACCAGCGCCGTCTGCGTGCCGAGCCGTTTCGCGACCATGACCGGCCGCTATTCCAGCCGCTGCCGCGAGCTGGCCGAAAACACGCCGGCGACGGAGACGCTGAACCTGGAAAACGTCTGGAGCGCCTCCACGCGGGAATCCACGAAAAACCCGCCCACCATCGGCGAGGACGAATACACCTTCGCCAAGCTGCTGAAGACGGCGGGTTACACCACCGCGCTGGTCGGCAAGATCCACAACGACCACGAACGGTTGCAGCGGCCCGTGCAGGGGGAGATCGAGGGCGATCCGCGCGATCCCGCCGTGGCGAAGCAGATCCGCGAACAGTATGAAGCGATCGTGGCGCGGGTGCAGCGCAACTATGGCTTCGACGTGGTCGACCGGCTCTACTACGACAACAAGGAGCAGTTCGCCTGCCCCGAAGAGCTGCGTACGCTCAATTCGCCGTGGATCACCGAGGGCGCGATCCGCTTCCTTGAACAGGTCGATGCCTCCAAGCCGTTCCTGCTCTACTATTCCAACCCCGTCCCGCACGGCCAGATGGTCGGTCCGGTGCGCAACAAGAACGCCGCCGCCACCAAGGCCTTGGGCCGCCACGTGGAAATGAACGCCATCGGCGACCGGCTGCTGGCCACGCCTTCGGGCTACTTGGAAAAAGCGCCCGACATCCAACCCGCGACCGCCGACATGCTCGAACGCTTTTGGAAAAACGTCCCCGAAGGCAATCCCGACGCCGCGATGATGACCTGGCTCGACGATTCGGTCGGCGCCCTGCTCGCTACGTTGCGCAAGCGGGGGCTGGCGGAAAACACGCTGGTCTTTTTCATCAGCGACCACCAAAGCGTCGATAAATTCACCGGCTTCGCCCGCGGTGCGCATGTGCCGATGGCCGTGGCTTGGCCCGGAAAAATAAAGCCCGGCGCCGTCAGCGAAAGCCTCGTCTCCAGTCTCGATTTCACGGCGACGATGGTCGATGTCGCCGGCGTAAAGGTGCCGGACGATTGCATCCTCGACGGCTTCAGCATGCGGCCCCTCTTCGCGAATCCGCAGGCGGTCATCCGCGACAGCGTGATGATCGAACTCGGCTATGCGCGCGGCGTGGTCGCCGACGATTGGCAATACCTCGCCCTGCGCTTTCCGGCAGGAATGGAGCCCACGGCGGACCAACCCCAGCTGCATGCCGGCGGCGACCGCAAGGGCAAGGCGCAGTCGCTGGTGGAAAACCATCCCGGCGGAATGGATCGCGACCAGCTCTACAACCTGGCCCGCGATCCAACCCAAAAGACCAACGAGTGGAACAATCCCGAATACCGGGCGATCGGCGAAAAGCTCCAGCGGCAATTGACGGGCTACCTGGTTCAGTTTCCCCACGCCTATGGCGAATTTAAAAAGTAGGTCGATGATGATGAATGCACGCTGGATCAAGGGACTTTCTTCTATCCTCCTCTGTCTCGGAACGGGGTCGGATGGGTTGGCCAACCTTTCGGAAAAGGAGGCGTTCAACGAGGGCTTCCCGCAGGGCTTCGCTTTCCGGGGCGAATACCACAAAAACTCGCGCAAGGATTATCAAACCTGGGAGGCCGAGCTGGCCGACCAGACGGGAGTGATCCGCAAATTCGTGACCGAAGAGTTGCCCGGCATTAATCCGGAAACCCCCGGCTGGGCCGAACGCTTTTTGCGCGAGCGTCCGGAAAAGCTGATGCTGCTGCATCTCAACGGGGAATCGAGGCAAGTGACCACCGAGGCGGAGGTTCACCAGCGCTATTTTCCCGGGCATTGGGTGTACGAACCGGGTAGCCTTCTGACATCCGCGTTGACCAAGGACGCGACGGAGCTGGGCGTGGAAGAGATCGCGCCCTTCAAGGTCGACGCCTACCTCGACCGGGGCGACAACGAGGATGGCAAGCGCTGGTTCCCGCAAATCCTCTGCCTCGTCCCGCTGGATGCGAAGGGAAAGCGCGATTGGTACAAATCGGAGTTTGTCGTCGTCACCGGGGTGGATAAGAAGCGGAAAACGGTATCGGTCAAGCGCGGCCAGCTTTTTTCAACCGCCAAAACCTTCGCGGCCGGGAAAACCTTCGTGGCGCCGCTGGCCGGCGGCATTTGGGGCGGTGCGCCGCTGGCCTTCTACAACCTCTCGTCGGCCTGTCCGAAGGATCGCCAAGGCCGCACGGCGGGCGAGGTGTTTGCGTTGGAAATCGCCAGCTGGTTTGGAACCAGCGGGCCGCTGGCCACCTTTGACGGCGTGGCCTTCGACGTCAACTATTGGCAGGCCCGCGAAGCGAAGTGGGATGTCGACAACGATGGAACCGGCGACGGCGGTGTGGTGGACGGCGTCAATGCCTGGCGGCTGGGCGATTGGGTGTTCCTCAACGACCTGCGCAAGCGGCTGGGCGATTCGCGCCTCATCACGGCCGATGCCCAGCATCCGAACAACCAACAGGCCGTGGGCGTGCTCGATGGCATCGAATCGGAAGGGCTGGTGCAGCACAACGACGGCTTCCGCGGCTTTTCGCGCGCCGTCAACACCCACCTCTACTGGGCCGAAAACAATCCGCGCCCGCTCGATTTCCGCTACATCGTGCTAAAGCTGAAAAATCCAGCCGATGAAAACCGATCCGATCCGCTGCACCGCTTTGCCGTCGGCACGGCCTGCTGCCTCGGCGCGCGC
>JBGSLE010000240.1:0-6432 GCA_041740875.1 Pontiella sp.
CGGCGAAGCGGTGGAAAAGGCGATCGGAACGATCCAGTACATTTACAGCCAGAACATCTTCCCCGAAATGAAGGTGAGCTGGAAGGAATACCCCGACCACATCGGCCACATGATCTCTCCCGGCTGCTTCCGTTGCCACCATGGCGACCACGAGAGCGCGCAGGGGCAAACCATCACCCGCGATTGCGACGCCTGCCACACCATCATCGCCCAAGGTTCCGGCCTGTCGGTCGAAAGCATCCATACCGGCGGGCTCCCCTTCGAGCATCCGGAAGACATCGGCGACGAATGGAATGAAACCCGCTGCGACGAATGCCACACCGGCGTCCCCGTACTTTAGCCATGAATACAAAACGCACCCCATCCTTCCTGCTATATACCCTCCTGTGCCTGCTGGCCCCCGCGCTGGCGCACGCCGCGCAGATCGGCAACGCCGCCTGCCTCGAATGCCACGGGGAAAAAGACGCCGAGCCGCACATCGACGGCGCGCTCTTCCTCGGCTCCGTCCACGCCGACAACCAATGCACCAGCTGCCACGACGACATCAAGGAGGCCACCCACGACGTCCCCCTGAAGAAGGTCAGCTGCTCCGACTGCCACGACCTTGAATCCGAAGTCTATTTGCGAAGCTCGCACGGCCAGGCCCTGCGCCAGGGCCGCGACCAGGCCGCCACCTGCAAGGATTGCCACGGCGACGCGCACCATATCGTCTCCTCCAAGAATCCGGCCTCGCCCATCCACCACGCCAACATCGCCACCACCTGCGCCCGCTGCCACGGCGACACGGAGACGATGCGGAAATACAACCTCAACCAGCTCACCCCCATCGACTCCTACGAACACAGCGTCCACGGCATGGCCAACAAAAACGGCGCTGCCGCCGCCACCTGCACCGACTGCCACGGCTCGCACAACCTGCTGCGGTCCGCCGACCCCCAATCCAAGCTCTACTGGCAGAACATCCCCGCCACCTGCGGCAAATGCCACGAAAACATCGCGCAAACCTATTCGCGCAGCATCCACGGCCAAGCCGTCAAGGACGGCATCAAGGACGCCCCCACCTGCACCGACTGCCACGGCGAACACGCCATCGCCCCCGTCGCCTCCGAGGATTCGAAGGTCTCGCCCGCCCACGTTTCCGCCACCTGCGCCGAGTGCCATGCCGCCGAGCGCATCGTCACCAAATACCGCCTGCCCAAATTCGCCGTCGAAACCTACATGGACAGCTATCACGGCCTCTCCATGCGCATGGGCTCCGTCACGGCCGCCAACTGCGCCTCCTGCCACGGCAAGCACGACATCCTGCCCTCCTCCGACCCGCGCTCCTCCATCCACCCCGAAAACCTCCAGAAGACCTGCAGCGTCTGCCACGCCGGCGTCACCGACCAGGTGGCGAGCGGCCAGATCCACTCCGGCACCCGCCCCGGCCTCGAGCACAAGGTCACCGGCCTCGTGCGCCAAATCTACGGCTGGCTCTTCTTCGTCGTCCTCGGCGGCATGCTTTTCCACAACGGGCTCGACCTCTACCGCAAGCTGCGCGAGCATTTCGCGAAGCTCAAGGAAGCCGATGCGCCGCACCGCATGACGCTCAACGAGCGCATCCAGCACGCCATCCTCGCCACCACCTTCATCGCCCTCGCCTACACCGGCTTCGCGCTCCTTAACCCGGACGCCTGGTGGACCCGCCCGTTCGTCGGCCAAACATTCGACTGGCGGGCCTTCTCCCACCGCTTCGCCGCCATCGTCTTCGTCCTGCTGAGCATCTACCACACCGGCTACATCGCCTTCACCAAGCGCGGCCGCTGGCAGATCAAGCAACTCGCCCCGCGCTGGTCCGACTTCGTCCACTTCGGGCAAATGCTCGCCTTCTACCTCGGCCTGCGCAAGGAGCGCGCGCAGTTCGAGCACTACAGCTACATCGAAAAGGCCGAATACTGGGCGCTCGTCTGGGGCTCCATCGTCATGGTGCTCACCGGCGCGCTGCTCAACTGGGAAGGGTGGACCCTGGCCCGCTTCCCGAAATGGTTCTACGACGTCTGCTTGGCCATCCACTACTACGAGGCCATCCTCGCCTGCGCCGCGATCGTCATCTGGCACTTCTACTTCGTGATGTTCGACCCCGAGGAATACCCCGTCAAATGGACCTTCCTCTCCGGCCGCGAAGGTCCCTCCGACCACGGCCGCGCGCGCAAGGACCAGCCGGATCCCGGCGACCACCCCTAGCCGACGGCTCCCGGCGGCGGTCTTTGGCCGCCCGCCTGTCCAACCCCCACCCCTCAACGCGTCTGTTGGCTGTAGGTTGCCGACGCAACCCGAACCCGGACAAAGGAGTCTGGTATGCCAATTGCTAATACATCCAAGCCGGACGCAAAGAAGGGCGGAAACGGGAAGCTGGAGATGGAAGAATTGATGATCAACCCTACCGATACGCTGCAAATCGTGGAATTTCCCCACGACGGGGTGAAGGCCTACTACATCACCGCCCAAGCCTCCGAATCGACCATGCACGGCGTCTTCGACCGCGTGGCCGCCGAAATGGCGGCGCGCGACGCCAAGATCGCCTTCCAATACCTCTTCGGCGGACGCCAGTTCTATCCCAAGGCCGTCTCCGCCATCAAAAACCTCGACTGGCCCCTGACCCTGCTGCATGGCGACGCCTGCTCCGGCTCGACCGTCACCGGCACCCAGTTCATCGCCATTTCCGGCGCCGAACTCCACCCCGTCCTCGATGGCGGCCGCAAGGTGGGCAACTGGTACGACACCGAAGACGCCCGCTACTGCCTGCTCGGCGACCTCCGCGCCGACGACCTCTCCCTCTCCCGCGAAGAGCAGGCCCGCGCCGTCTTCGAAAAGATGGAAAACCTGCTCAAGCAGGCCGACATGCAGTTTACCGACATCGCCCGCACCTGGATCTACCTCAACGACCTGCTGGAGTGGTACGACGAGTTCAACGCCGTCCGCACCCGGTTTTTCCGCGAGCGCGGAACCTTCGAAAAGATGGTGCCCGCCAGCACCGGCATCGGTGCCGGATCGGCCGCCGGGGAAGCCATGGTCTGCGCCCTTTTGGCCGTCAAGCCCAAGCACGGCGGCGTCAAGGTCTTCGCCGTCCCCTCCCCGCTGCAATGCCCGGCGCTCGACTACAAGAGCTCGTTTGCCCGCGCGGTTGAAATCGACCAGCCCGGCGCGCGTCTGCTCACCATCTCCGGCACCGCCAGCATCGAACCCGGCGGCAAGACCGTCCATCTCGACGACACGGCCAAGCAGATCGAGCTGACCATGCAGGTCGTCCATGAAATCCTCAAATCCCGCGATATGGACTGGGAAAACACCTCCCGCGCCATCGCCTATTTCAAGGACATCCGCGAAGCGCCGCTGCTGGAAAAATACTGCATCGACCACAACCTGCCCGAACTGCCCGTCGCCATCTCCCATGCCGACGTCTGCCGCCACGACCTGCTCTTCGAGATCGAACTCGACGCCGTCAAGGCCCACTGATCATCCTCCGAAACCCATGTCCGGACAGGGCGTTGGCGTCTGCTATGGACGGGCCGGTGCGGTAATCCGATAGAACAGGCTCGCCGTGGTTTCCATCGATGGATCGCTCCAGGTATTGGTTCCGTTTTGCCTTGGCCGGTTCGCGGCAAGCACCCATGCCACTGGATCGACCAGGTTGGTCGAGCGCCATACCTGGAAAGACATATTGGCGTCGTTGGTGCCGCCCAGCCAGGCAATGCCCGCCACCGGATCAATGCCGATGAATTTGAAGACGGAACCTCCATCGGAGGGATCGGTACCGGCCTGGTACTCCTGCCACGCCGCCATGCCATCCAGATCCACGTCGCCCCAGTCGGCCGCGGCGTAGGTGTTGGTGCCTGCGAGGCCATGCCGGTCCAGCCATGCGTGGGGCGTTCCATTGGTGGTGTAGGGGTAATATTCGTAGGCCCCAATATCCACGGCTCCGCCATGGATGCGGGGATGCCCGCCGAGATCGAACAAACCGCAGTCGGTCCGGTTGGTTCCCTTGCCGACCGCCGGCGAATCCGCGCCGATGCTGAAGTTCCCCGCCGCCGGGTTGGCAAAACGCGGATTCAGGTTATAGACCGCATTCGCGTCCTGCCCGGTGCTCCGCCAGTTGCCGATGCCATAGTGTTCGCTGCTTCCCCACGTCCACAAGTGCTTGTCCGGATTGGCAACCGAAGAATAGTAAAGGTTGCGGTTGAAGCGTGTGTTCCCGGGCGTGCTGCCGGAACCACCGATTCCGCCGACAAACACGGCGTCGCCGCCGGAATTGGCCAGCGGCACGACCAGGTTGTTTTCAAACACGCAGTTTGTGACATGCATCTGAAGCAGGATTTCGCCGCTGTATCCCTTGCCGGTATCGTTATGGAACAGCGTGTTTCCGATGACCGTGCAGTTTTCGGCGCTGCCCCGGTCCTTGTCATACCCGCCGACGAAGATCCCGCCGGTGTAGTTCGAGTAGACCAGATTGTTGCGAAGCATGATGAACGATGTCGCCCTGCCGCCGTGCTCCGAGGCGATTTCCAGCCCGATGTCGCTGTCATGCACGATGTTGCGTTCAATCACGATCCGCGTGCCGCCGTCGACGTAGATGCCGTCCGCCGAGCGATCAGTGCCGTACGCCGGATTCCCGGTCGTCCTGATGTGGTAGACCGAGTTGCCGATACACAGTCCGTCCCGCGCCCGGTCCAGCGCGGGCACCGGGCAGGTTTCTTCGTATCCAATGAAAACGATGCCGATATTGTTGTTATCGTGAACCACGCAGTTTTGAACGGTGAAAAACTCCACGTTCCCGTTCAGCGCCATTGATTCGGACGAACCCAGCCGGCAGTTGTAAATCTCGACGGCATCGATCAGCAAGTTGGACACCGAGCTGCTTTCGCTGTCGCCATAGACCGCCAACCCAAACGCGTCGCCGCCGTTCCTGCCGGTGTAGTTGGTTTCGATGTCGTGGATTTTCAGGTTCGACAGCCGGACGTTTTTCGAGCCCCCGCGCACCAGCAACCCGATGGGGTTACGGTTTCTCAAGGCGGTGCGCAGGTTCCGCAGTTCCAGGCCGTCCACGAGCAGATTGCTCTGCCCGTTCAGGTCGAGCAGCGCATCCCAGCCGGAGCCAACCGTAAAGGAGCCGCCATCGATCGCCGGAACTTCGTCCGCATACGCCCGCAAGGAAATGCCCGAAGCATTGAACACCACCCGCTCCGGATAAACCCCGCCGCGCACCCACACCGTATCGCCGGCCGCCGCCTGGTCCAGCGCATATTGGATCGTGGCCCACGGCGCGGAAAGCGCCCCGGACGCGCCGTTCGTTCCGTTCGTCGCCACATGGTGCTCGGCGGCCATGGCCGGCAAGAATCCCAGCATCGCGCAACTGATCAACGTCTTCATGCCCCACCTCCGCCGGCAGACTATTCTTTTCCCCGCAGCCCACAACCGCATTCGTCCATGGCCGTGCAGGGACGCAACCCCCGATCAATCCGCTTATGAATTGATCGCCTTGCTCCCGTATGCCATAACATGCGGCTCATGAATGATTCAGAACCCATCACCTACCGTGAACGCTTCCTCCGCGCCTGCCGCTGCCAAACCAACGACCGCCCCCCCATCTGGATGATGCGCCAGGCCGGCCGCTCCCTGCCGGAATACCGCCAGCTCAAGGAGGCCTACCGCTTCACCGAGCTCGTGCAAAACCCCGCGCTCGCCGCCGAAGTCACCCTCCAGCCCGTCCGGCGCTTCGGCTACGACGCCGCCGTCGTCTTTTCCGACATCCTCGTCATCGCCGAAGCCTTGGGCCAAAAATATGAGCTGATGGAGCAAGGCGGCGTGGCGATGGACTTCGAGCTCCATTCGCAGGCCGACATCGACCGGCTCGATCCCTCCGGCGTCCTCGACCGCATCGGCTACACCCCCGACGCCATCAAGCTCGTGCGCCGGGAACTCGGCGCCGAACGCGCCATCATCGGCTTTGCCGGCTCCCCGTGGACCCTCGCCTCGTTCATGATCGAAGGCGGTAGCTCGCGCGAAAACACCCGCTCGCGCGCCATGCTCTATTCCGAGCCCAAGCTCGTCCACACCCTGCTCGAAAAAATCACCGCCGCCACCACCACCTACCACCAGGCCCAGATCGACGCCGGGGCCGACGCGATCCAAATCTTCGACAGCCAAGGCGGCACCCTCGCCCCCAACCTCTTCTGGGAAATCTCCGGCCAATGGATGCAGCAAATCGTCGCAGCGCTCAACCGGGCCGTGCCGGTCATCGTCTTCGCCCGCGGCGTCCACCACGATTGGCAGGAGGTCGTCCAAACCGGCGCGAACGTCCTGGGCATCGACTGGAACCTGCGCCTGCCCGACGTCTGCAACGCCATCTCCGGCAACGTCGCCGTGCAAGGCAACCTCGACCCCGCGCTCTTGCTC
>JBGSLE010000241.1:0-5131 GCA_041740875.1 Pontiella sp.
CCGTAGGCGCGCGGGTGCGGATGGTCGTGGCTGAGCGGGCCGCTGGGGGCGCGCATCGAGCCGTCGGAGCCGATCGAGACGTAGGGCTCGGCCAAGATGCGCCAGAGGTTTTCCTCGGACATACCGAAAAAGATGCCACCGGTCTTGAGGTCGTCCTCGTCGATCAGGTGGAGCAAGGCATCGACGGCGTCCAGGCCGAGCACGTCGGCGATTTCCGGCAGGTATTTCCCCTTGAAGGCTTCGAAGCGGGTGGAGCCGACCATGACGTGCTCCCAGCGCCCGGGCGGATCGTTGAGCAGTTCATCGCGTATGTTGCGGCGGGTTTCGGGATCGCGCAGGCGGGCGAGGATGGCGTCGCGCCCGCCGTAGGAGGCCCAGGTGGGCAGGACGATGTCGAGGTCGGTGCTGCCGGCGGTGTAGGGGTAGCGGTCGGAGCCGATTTCGAGACGGGCCCGGGCCGAACGGATTTTTTCGAGGGCGGCGTCGAGTTTGTGCCAATTGCTTTGGCCGGAGGTTTTGAGGTGCGAAATCTGGAGGCGCGCACCGGCGCGGGAGGCGATGTCGATCGCCTCGTCGATGGCTTCGAGCAGCTGGTTGGATTCGGAGCGCATGTGGGTGGCGTAGAGGCCGCCCTTGCGCGCCACGAGTTGGCAGAGTTCGACGAGCTCCTCGCGCGGGACGGCGGAGCCGGGTGGATAGGCGAGGCCGGAGCTAAGCCCGATGGCGCCTTCGTCGAGCGCCTGTTCGAGTTCCCGCAGCATCTCCTTGAGTTCGCCGGGCGTGGCGGCGCGCGGGTCGTAGCCGCAAATCCCAGCGTGCAGGGTGTTGTGGCCCACCAGCAGGGCGGCGTTGATAGCGGGTTGCGCCTCGGCATAGCGCTCGCGGTAGTCGGCGACCGTTTTCCACGGCTTGGAATAGTGCTTGTCGAGCCAGTCGGAGGGCATTTTGTACGCCCCGTTGAGCGGGGCGGCGGAGGCCCCGCAGTTGCCGCAGATTTCGGTGGTGATGCCCTGGTAGACCTTGGAGGCGGCGGAGGGCTCGACCAGCAGGTAGGTGTCGGAGTGCGAATGGGCGTCGATAAAGCCGGGGCAGACGATGCCGCCGGCGGCATCGAGCCGCTTTTGCGCCGAAGCGGCCGAAAGATCGCCCATTTTTGTAATCATGTTTTTGCTAATCCCGATATCGCAATGGGTAGCGACTGCGGAATCCCCGTCGTAGACCGGCCCGTTCGCAATGATCAAATCGAAATCCATGCCGCGATTCTAGCGGCGAACGGGGGAATGCAGAGCAAAAACAGCGCACGATTGCAGACCGGCACCATTATCAAACAATTATGTATGTAGTGTATATATGAATACAATATTGGTTTTATTGTTGCATATGATCCAAATGTGTAAACAGCGCATGCTATATTTTAACCAGTTTAACATGAGCGTTTTACAACATATCACGCCGCCCGCAAAAGCCGCTTGGCACACCTGTTGCGTTAGGGCGCCGCATAGTCGCGGACAATGGGTTCGGACATGCAGGAAAAAAACCTGACGGAGGATGCAATGAAACGGACGTCGAAGATATCGGTATTGGCCGCGGCGGTAGTACCACCGGCGGCGACGGCAAGAACTTCCACCCTCGACCGGCCGGGACACTTCCCTGCGGAAAAGGGCCCGGAGGCCATTGGATAGCAAATTGAAAAGGGGGCTGGATTCCGTGCGATTTCCTTTCGCATCCTCGAGGGATTCTGCCGGGATCCGGCCCCCGCATAAACTGGGTTAGTCAACTACAACAAGAACAAGGAGATAACGAACATGAAGAAAATACTTACCGCAACCGTCGCAGCCAGCCTCGCAGGAGCCCTGGCCGCATCCGCCGAAGTGAGCGTCACGGCCGACTTCGCCAGCGCCTATGTCTTCCGTGGCGCAACCTTCAACGACGGAGCCGTCTTCCAGCCCGGCATCGAAGCCACCGGCATGGGGATTCCGGAATCGTACGGCGGCGTCACGGTCGGCGCCTGGGGCAACTTTGACATCGACGACTACGACGGCGCCATGGAGGAATACCAGTTTTCTGAAACGGATTGGTATGCCTCCTACAGCCTGCCTAGCATGGTCGAGGGACTGGATCTGTTCGTGGGATTTACGCAGTACCAGTACAGCTATTCCGTAAAGAACGACAAGGAAGCCAATGTTGGCGTGGGCTACTCCATCGGCGGCCTTTCCTTGGGCGCAACCGCCTACTATGGCGTGGGCGGCCTGATTAACAAGTCGGCCTACTACGAGCTGACCGCGGGCTATGACCTGGCGATTTCCGAGAAGCTCGGCGCCTCGGTGGGCGCATCCGCCGCCTACGTCGATATCGACGGTGGCGACAACGGCCTCAACGACGGCAGCCTTTCCGCCGGACTGAGCTATGCCTTGTCCGAGATCTGGAGCGCGGGCGCCTCCGTGAAGTACATCGCCCAGCTCGACGACGAAATCCTGGTGGATGTGGATAACGGCGGCCTCTACGACGTCGACCTGGTCGGCACGCTGAGCATCGGCGCCACCTTCTAGCCAAAAAAGGAAGATCCTGTTGCGTAAAAGCGCCCCTGCGGGGGCGCTTTTTTGCTGGTTGCGGCCCTTCGGCGTTTGAGCGGCATTGACACGGCCCCGCCTTTCATGAGATTTCTTTACACCATTGTTTCGGAAACCGGGAGGAGGGGTGCTCCTTTCGGCGAGGGTTAGGAAAACAACATGCATAGGAGTAGTAGATGAAGAAAACGATTACCTCAGCCATCGTGGCCGGCCTGGCCGGCGCCTTGTCCGTATCCGCAGAAACCAGCGCCACGTTCGACTTCGCCAGCGCCTACGTCTTCCGCGGCGTGACCTACAACGAGGATTTTGTCTTCCAGCCGGGCCTCGAAGCCACCGGCCTGGGCATTCCGGAAGAATTCGGCGCGGTCACCCTCGGCGCATGGGCCAACTATGACCTCGACGACTACGACGGCTACATCAACAACAAGTACCAGTTCTCGGAAGTCGACCTCTACGCCTCCTACAGCCTGCCGCTCCAGACCGAAGGGCTCGACATCTTCGTCGGATACGTCGAATACGCCTACCCCACCAGCACCGCGCTCGACGACAAGGAAGCCAACGCCGGCGTCACGTTCGAATCCGAAGGATTCTCCATCGGCGCAACCGCCTTCGGCGGCGTCGGCGCAACCAACAAGAAGGATGGCTACTACGAAGGCATGGTCGGCTATTCGCTGCCAATGAAGGAAGGCGCCGAAATCGGCGTTGAAGGCGTGGTCGGCTTCCTCGACGACCGCGAAGGCGAAACCGGCTGGTCGCACTACAACGTGACCGCCTCCGGCAGCCTGCCGCTCAGCGAAGTCTGGAGCCTGGGCGCATCCGTCACCTACGTCGGCCAGATCGACGACGAAGTGCTGGTCGATGCCGACATCGACACCGGCCTGGTGGGCTACGACACCGAAGTCGTCGGCATGCTTAGCCTCGCCGCCGCCTTCTAGTCCCGGCTGCGGATGCGATAGGAAAAGCGCCCCCTTCCCGGGGCGCTTTTTTCGTGCCCCGGCGGGGCGGCCGGCCGGGGCGATTGGCCACGCTTAGAGGTTGCCTTTCGGACGGTTATAAGGGAGATTCCCGCGCAATTATTTGGAGTTTTTTCGATGAAGTTTGTGGTTTTGGTTGGAGACGGGATGGGCGACTACCCCGTCGAGGCGCTCGGCGGCAAGACGCCGCTGCAGGCGGCACGGATTCCCACCATTCGGAAAATCGCGGCGGCGGGCGAGGTGCGCATGGTGCAGACCGTGCCCCCCGGCATGCCGCCGGGAAGCGATGTGGCCAACCTGGCCCTGCTCGGATACGACGCGGCGAAAAACTATACCGGCCGCGCACCGATCGAGGCCGCCGGGGCCGAAATCCCGCTGACCCCCTCGGATGTGGCGTTCCGCTGCAACCTGGTGACGGTCAACGGCGGGGTGATGAAGGATTATTCCGCCGGCCACATCTCCACGGAAGAGGGACGGGCGCTGATCGCCTCCGTCCAGCAAGCGCTGGGAAAGGAAGGTTTGGCCTTCCACCCCGGCGTCCAATACCGCCACCTGCTCGTTTGGGATGGCGGTCCGGCGGACTGCGCATGCATGCCGCCGCATGAAATCGCCGACAAGCCGGTGGCAGGCCATCTGCCGACCGGATCCCGGCAGGACGAGATCCGCGAACTGATGGAAAAATCGAAAGCGGTGTTCGCGGACCATCCGGTCAACAAGCAGCGCGTCGCGGAAGGGAAAAAGCCCGCGACGCAAATCTGGCTGTGGGGGCAGGGCAACGCCATGCAGCTGGAAACCTACAAGGCCCTCTACGGTCTGGGCGGCGGGGTCATCTCCGCCGTCGACCTGTTGAAGGGCATCGCAAAACTGGCCGGTTTGAAAGCGCCCGACGTGGTCGGCGCGACCGGCTTCCTGGATACCAATTACCAAGGCAAGGTGGATGCGGCGCTCGCCATCCTGGAGCGGGACGATTTTGTCTTCATCCACATCGAAGCGCCGGACGAATGCGGCCACATGGGTGACGCATTGCTGAAAACGCGGGCCATCGAGGAGTTCGACGCCAAGGTTTGTGCGCCGGTGCTCGACTGGCTGGAAACGCGCGGCGAACCCTACACCTTGCTGCTATGCACCGATCACCGCACGCCGGTCGCCCTCAAGGGCCACACCGCCGAACCCGTGCCCATGGCCGTCTTGAAAGGCCCCGTGGGAACGATGGCGGAAACGGCCGTTTTCGATGAAACCGTGAACGGCGGCGGCGCCCAGTGCATGGCTTGCGATTGGATCCAGGAGATACTGAACGCATCATCCGAACGATGATGGAAGAATGGATTTATGGATATTCGCCATGTTGAACCCGCCCGCCATGCGCGGCGCGATACCCATTTCAGAAGCAGCAATGCATCCAGCAATCCATTCTTCCGGGCCCGTTCGGGCTTGAAAGGAAGAACCATTGAGTCTCATTAAGAAAATCGCTTCCGTCTTCGGCAAAAAGGACGCGCCGAAACATAAGGAAGCCCCGAAAAACGCAGAGCAGGCGTCCCCCTCGCAAAACACGAAAACCGGCTCCGCCCGCAAGGAAGAGTGGAGCCC
>JBGSLE010000242.1:0-3725 GCA_041740875.1 Pontiella sp.
CGCACGATTTGCAGGAGCCGTTACGCAAAATCCGCGCCTTCGGCGATCGCCTGCAAACGCACAACAAAGACCAACTCGACGAGACGGGACGCGAGTGCATCGACCGCATGCAGGGAGCGGCGGCCCGCATGCAGGGATTGATCGACAGTCTGCTGTCGCTGTCGCGCGTGGCCACCGGCGCCCATCAGTTCGTCGCGGTCGACCTGGGCGCCATCGCCCGCGAAGTGGTGGCAGAAGGCCGCGCCATCGGGGAGACGCGCGGATTGGAGGTCGTGCTTGCCGCGCCTCCGGAGCCGGTTGTTGTCCGGGGCATTCCCGAGCTGCTGCACGAAGCGCTGGCCAACCTGGTCGATAACGCCCTGAAGTTTTCACCCGACGGCGGACGCATCGCGGTGGGCTTGGCGCCGTGCGGCAAGAACCAGGTGCGGCTGTCGGTCGCGAACCAGGGCCCGGGTTTGTCCCCGGAGCGGAAGGCCTCCGTTTTCCGTCCCTTTGAACGGCAGGGCGGTTCCGCCAAGGAGAGCGTCGGACTGGGCTTGGCGATCGTGGCCGATATTTGCCGCGCCCATTCGGGGTGTTTCGGCGTCGATACGCCGGCGGGCGGCGGAAGCGTCTTTTGGATCGAGCTGCCGCGGGCTCCCGCGCCCTAGATCCCGTGGCCGTGTACCTCGCGGGTGCGGACGACGACTCCGCCTTCGGCGCGGGTGACGCGGCTGCCGGGCGGGGTGCTTTGCATCAGGAAGACGTTGCCCGCCACGACCGATCCCCGGCCGATGACCGTGTCGCCGCCCAGGATGGTGCTGTTGGCGTAGACGACCACGTTGTCTTCCACGGTCGGGTGCCGCTGGATGTGCTTGATCGGGCGGCCTTGGGCGTCGAGCGGAAAGCTTTTGGCCCCGAGCGTGACGCCTTGGTAGAGCTTGACGTTGTCGCCGATGTGGCAGGTTTCGCCGATTACGACGCCGGTACCGTGGTCGATGAAGAAACCCTTGCCGATGGTGGCGCCGGGGTGGATGTCGATGCCGGTGAGCGAATGGGTGTATTCGCTCATGATGCGCGGGATGAGCGGCACCCCGAGCCGGTAGAGTTCGTGGGCGATGCGGTGGGACGTGATGGCGACGAGGCCGGGGTAGGCGAGCTTGACCTCGGCGTAGCTGAGCGCGGCGGGATCGCCGTTGTAGGCGGCCTTGACGTCTTCGACGAGCATCGTGCGCATGTGCGGGATGCGGGTGAGGAATTCGTTCACGATTGCGGTCGATGCGAGGTAGAGGTTGTCGATCGGCGGCCGGTTTTCGTGCAGGTCGGCGGCGCCCAGCCAGCGGAAGGGTAGCGCCTTTTCGATCTCCTGCTGGAGGATTTCGGCGGCGTTCTTGAGCTGCTTGATGAAGAAATTGCGGAAATCGACCGGTTCGGGGATGTGCTTGCCGGGAAACAGGACGTCGGAAACGATGCGCAGAGCCTCGACGACCTGGTCGAGTTCGGGATGCGCCCAGAGCGGGCGGTCCGGCAGGTCGGCCTCCACCTTGGAGTAGAGGGGCAGGAGTTCTTCGGCTGTTTTTTCGATTTGCTGTATCGTGTTCATCATTTTCCTCGTTGACCGTCGCGAACGCTAGCGCGAGGGGGCGGGCGGGCGCAAAGGAATTCAAGCCCAAATGATCTCCGGGCCACTTTTGATCGAAGGGGTTGACAAACCGCAGGTTGGGATATAAAAAAACCGCTTGTTTCGACAGGAGGTGTTGTATTCCATGCGTAACACGCCATTGAACAACAGGATCTACCTAAAGGGGCTCGCTGTGGGATGCCCGATGGGGTCGCCGTTGCCGGACTGCCCGCTCAATGGATTGCGCAGCATACCCTTGGAGCGGATCAACGCCGTGATCGATGGCATTGACGACGAAACGATCAACCGGTTTTTCAAGGTTCATGCCGACTGCTTCTCGGAGCGGGTGGACCAGCAAGAACACAAACGGAAACCATCTCCGTGCGGCGGGCCAGCATACCGTTGATGGGGTGGGCGCGTCAGGAAAGCAGGTGTGCCATGGAAGAGCTCGCCATCGATGAGCCGGATCCTTCGGAAACCGTCATGACATTTCCGGAAGGGGATCAGGCATCCATCCAAAAGTTGTACGAGCAGCATTTGCAGATCAACGAACGGCGCATGCGGGAGGCCGAGCGCCTGGCCAAGCTGGGGTTTTGGGAGTTGGATTTCGTCGCCGACCGGCTGCATTGGTCGGCTGAAACCTTCCGCATCCTGGGTCTCGACCCGCTCGACTTCGAGCCTTCGCTGGAGGTGTTTTTCCAACTGGTGCATCCGAACGACCGGGAGCATGTCGAGCAGCAGTTCAGCGATGCCGTGGCGAACCACACCCAGTACAACGTCTTCCACCTCCTCGTTCTGCCGTCCGGCAAGATCAGGTTCGTCAACGAACGCTGCCGGATCTTGTACGACAACGCGGGGTATCCCGTGCGGGCGATGGGCACGATGCTCGACATGACCAACCACGAGCGGGAGGTCGATAAGCTGATGCGCGCGGAGGCGGGCCTCGAAATCTACGCCAAGGGGCTCGAGGCGGAAATCGAAGAACTGTCCAGCCAGCTGGAACGCGAACGCAAGGAGCTGGCACAGGCCCGGGAGCTGATCCGAATGCTGAGTGACAACCTGCGGCTGGCTGGCGGGGCGGAGGTGTACGACCTTCCCTTTGGAATGCCTATGGCCGGGCGCGGGGTTAGCTCGATGGCTGCTGGTGCCGGATGATGTCCGCCTCGACCATGTAGATGACGTCTTCGGCAATGTTGCAGGCATGGTCGCCAATGCGCTCCATGCGGTTGGTGACGGCCAGCAGGGTGATCAGCGACTCGGCGTGTTCCGGCTCGCGGTGGAGCGCCTCGATGATTTCCGCTTTCATCTCGGCCTTCATGTCGTTGATGGCGATGTCGTCCTCCAGCACTTCGCGCGCAAGGTAGGTGTCGATGTTCACGAGCGCGTCGAGGCTCTTGCGCACGATCGATTTGACGAGGTAGCTCATCTGGTGGAGGTCGAGCAGGATCTTTGGCTTCGACGCCTTGTTGATGGCGATGCCGTTCTTGGCGATGTCGGCGGCGAGGTCGCCGATGCGCTCCAGGTCGCCGTTCATCCGCAGGACGGAGGTGATGAAGCGCAGGTCGATGGCGACCGGCTGGTAGAGGGCCAGCGCCTTGAGGCACTCCTCCTCGACTTCCACTTCCAGGTCGTCGACCAGTTCGTCGTTGTCGATGACCTTCCGCGCCAGGTCGGCGTCGTTTTCCTGCAACGACTTGACGGCCAGTTCGAGCTGCTCCTCGACGCGCGCGCTGAGGGAGTAGACCAGCTTCTTGAGCCGTTCGAGTTCCTTTTCCAAATGCTTTGCCATGGGTGCCTCCGTACCGCGAATCGCGATCCTATCCAAACCTGCCTGTAATGTAGTTTTCCGTCTGGGGGTTGTCCGGGTTGGTGAACAACCGCTTCGTGTTGCCGAACTCTACCAGCACCCCTTCGTACATGAAAGCCGTGAGGTCCGAAACGCGCGCCGCCTGCTGCATGTTATGGGTGACGATGATGATGGTGTAGTTCTCGCGCAGTTCGCCGATGAGGTCCTCGATCTTGGCGGTGGCCTTCGGGTCGAGCGCCGAGGTCGGCTCGTCCATCAGCAAAATCTCGGGCTTAACCGCCAGTGCGCGGGCGATGCAGAGGCGCTGCTGCTGGCCGC
>JBGSLE010000243.1:0-3445 GCA_041740875.1 Pontiella sp.
TTCCGGTTGCGCGACCAGGACGGCAAGCCGCTCGCGACGGCCGCGCTGGTTTTGGAGGGTGGGGAATGGGTGCGCGTTGAAAACCGGCCGGATGGCGCGGTGCTGGTTGCTTGGGACCGGTCGCGCAAGACCGGGCCTGCAAAGCTCCTGTTTGGCTGGAGCGGAGGGGTCTCTCCGTGGGAGATCAACGACTGGACATTCCCCCCGTGCGAATTGCTCATCCGGTAACACGCCGGACAGAAAGGATCCATGGAAGAGAAGAAGAAAAAACTGCCGTTGTCGGAAAAGCTGGCCTGGGGGTGCGGCGGATTCAGCGAACAGCTGGCCGCCAACGGGCTCAACAACCTGTTCATTCCCATCTACAACATTGGCTTGGGGCTCGATTCCGTCCTGATCGGCTGGGCGATCTCCATCCCGCGCTTTTTCGACATGGTTTCCGATCCGGTGATGGGGAACATCTCTGACAATTTCCGCAGCCGCTTCGGACGCCGCCGCCCCTTCATCCTGGCAGGCAGCATCCTGATGGCGCTGATGTTCGCCATCGCCTACATGGCCTCGCCCTTCTGGGGCAGCTGGACGCTGTTTGCGTACGCGGTGGTGGCGTGCATCCTCTTCTACCTGGCCTACACGGTCTACTCGGTGCCCTTCACGGCGCTCGGGCTGGAGTTGACCGACGACTACGACGAGCGCGCGGACGTCCAGAAATACCGCATGGTCTTCGCCTCGCTCGGCACGCTCTCCATTCCGTGGCTCTACAAGATCTGCATCTCCATCGGCGGGCATGTCCAGCATCTGCTGGAGCAGGGCGGGACCGGGCGCTACCGCTTCCTGCTCCGCCCCGTGGCCGCCCTGTCGGCGGAAAACAACATTGCCCCCGAAGTGCTCGGCGTGCGCTACGTGGCGTGGATCGCCGCCGCGCTGATCATCCTGACCGCCCTGCCGGTCTCCTTGTTTACCCGCGAGAAGGCGCAGGTCGGCGCGGCCAAAAAGATCCATTTGCTGAAATCGGCCCGCATGGTGTTCGAAAACCGGTCGTTCCGCATCCAGAGCCTGATGATCTTCCTGGTGATCACCGGCATGTTTTTCATCGGGGCGCTGATGCTCTACGTCAACATTTTCCATGTGTGCGGCGGCGACAAGTCCGCGGCGGCGACCTGGTCCGGCCTGTATGGCTCGACGACGGGCGCCTTTTCGCTGGCCTCGACGTTCCTGATCCCGGTCCTTGTCCGCCTCTTCGACAAGAAAAAGGTGCTGCTTGGGGGCGTGGGGGTGGCGGCCCTCGCGATCCTCTCTTCCTGGTTCCTGTTCAACCCCGCCATGCCGGCGCTCCAGCTGGTGCTTTCGGCGTTCATCGGGTTTGGCATAAGCGCCTGCTGGTTGCTGAACGGGGCGTTCATCGCCGACATCTGCGATGAAGACGAGCTGCAAAACGGGGTTCGGCGCGAAGGGATGTTTTCCGCCGTCTTCGGGTTCGTCATCAAGCTCGCCTTCACCACGATCGCGCTGCTGCTGGGCTACGTGCTCAAATTCATCGGCTACGAGGCCGGCTCGGACACGATGCTGCCGGAGACCGTGCTGCGGCTACGCCTCTTCGTGGCGCTCTTCCCGTCGTCCTGCCTGCTGCTGGCGATCGTGGTTTTCAGCCGCTATTCGCTGACCCGCCAGCGGGTCCGCGAGATCCAGGAGCTGTGCAGGCAGCGGCGCGCCGCCGGGCCGGCCTGATCCGCACGGGCGCGGCTTGGCACGATCATGCTTGCGATTGGCACTCGCTTTAAGGCTTCCGTCCCGGTTCGTGCTAGGCTGTGAAGGGTTCGCGGAACGAAGCGGCGGATGGGTTTTCCAAACAGGAATGGGTTATGAAAAAAACAGAAGTGGCGGTCTACTATTTCCCGAACTACCACCGGGATGCGCGCAACGAGGCGTTGCACGGGCCGGGCTGGACGGAGTGGGAGCTGCTCAAGCGCGCCCGGCCGCGCTACCCGGGGCACCGGCAGCCGAACATCCCCGCGTGGGGTTTCGAGGACGAGGCCGATCCCCAGGTGATGGCCCGTAAGATCGCCGCCGCCGCCGACCACGGGATCGATGCCTTTATCTTCGACTGGTATTTCTACAACGACGGCCCGTTCCTCCAGCGCGGCCTCGAAGAAGGCTTCCTGCAGGCGCCGAACAACGACCGGCTCAGGTTTGCCTTGATGTGGGCCAACCACGACTGGATCGACATCCATCCGGCGAAACGGACCGCCAAGCCCTACCTGGACGCTCCGTTGCTCTACCCGGGGGCCGTGACGCCGGAAACCTTCGCAACGATCATCGACCATTGCATCCAGACCTACTTCAAGCATCCCTCGTATTGGCTGATCGACGGATGCCCCTACTTTTCGGTCTACGAGCTGACGAAACTGTTGCAAGGATTCGGCAGCGTCGAAGCGGCGCGCGGAATGCTGGATTTGTTCCGCGCCAAGACCAAGGAGGCGGGTTTCCCGGATCTGCACCTCAACGCGGTGGTGTGGGAAAATCCGATTCTGACGGGGGAACGTCCAATGCAGGATGCCGCCCAGGCCTGCGACCTGCTCGGCTTCGACAGCGTCACCTCCTATGTCTGGATCCACCACTACGCCACGGACGTTTTCCCCCAGGTCGACTACACGGTGGTGCGCGATGCCTATCTCCGCTACTGGGACGCGTGCGCGGCCCGCTTCGACCAGCCGTATTATCCCAACGTCACCATGGGCTGGGATGCCTCGCCGCGCACCGTGCCGACGGACGAATACGACAACCTAGGCTATCCGTTCATGTATGCCATCAAAAACAACACGCCGGAAAACTTCCGCCAGGCGCTGGAAATGGCCAAGGCCAAGGTGGAGCGCAGCGGCGTGCCCCATCCGTTCGTCACGGTCAACGCCTGGAACGAGTGGACGGAAGGCAGCTATCTGGAGCCGGATTTGCAAAACGGCATGGGATATCTCGAGGCGATCCGCAATGTCTTCCACGATGCCGAGCGGGAAAAGCCGGGAAAAAGGGCGACGGGAACCCGCAGCCGTTTGGCCATCGGAATTGGTGAATGAACAACCGCTGTGCATCGAAGGCATGGCGCAACCGGACTGCGCTGCGGCTTGTGGATGGGATTTTGCGGGATCACGAGGCGAACAACCTGTAGGTTTTGCAAACGACGGGACCACGCGATGGAAAAACGACCCAACATATTGTTCATCAATGTCGACCAGCAGCGGTACGATTCGCTGGGGTTTACGGGCCACCCGCTGGTGAAGACGCCGCACCTCGACGCGCTGGCGGCGAAGGGCATGCAGTTTACTTCCGCCTATACGCCGTTCCCGACCTGTTGCCCCGCGCGCCAAACGCTGCTCTCCGGCGTGATGCCCGAACAGCACGAGGGAATCTGGAACTATGGTGGCGGCGGATCGCTGCCGGTGCGCGGGCTTTCGCC
>JBGSLE010000244.1:0-2774 GCA_041740875.1 Pontiella sp.
CAGTCCGCAGTTTTCACAGATGAGCCGGACGATCGCGCCGGCGTTGACCTTATGGACGCGGCCGACGCTGATGGAAAAACGCTTGGTGTCGTAGGCCTGCAGGCGGCTGTTGCGCTGCTGGTTGTCGGAACGTTGCTGGCCGGGCTGGCGATCCGGGCGATCCTGGCGATCCGGACGCGCCGGGCGCGCGGTGGCGTTGATGTCTTCGGCCGCGCGGTAGTAGTCGAGGAAATGGTTGAATTCGACCGCGACGAAGCGCTTGATGATCTCCTTCTTTTCGAGGTGGCAGAGCGCCTCGTAGGCTGGCGGCAGATAATCGCGGATCTCCTCTTCGTTCACTTCGACCTCGACCACGCGGTGGATGAGCGCCAGCAGCTGGCTTTCGCAGATGGAGCGGGCATCCGGCACCTTTTCGAGGCGGATGCGGATGTTGTTGCGCCGCTCCAGTTCGACGATGCGGCGACGCTCGTGCATGTTGATCAGCGCGATCGAAACGCCGGACTTGCCGGCGCGGGCCGTGCGCCCGCTACGGTGCGTGTAGGCCGAGATTTCGTCGGAAAGCTTGTAGTGGATGACGTGCGTGATGTCGTCGACGTCGATCCCGCGCGCGGCGACGTCAGTCGCAACCAGGACGCTGACGGTGCGCTGGCGGAACTTGCGCATGACGTAGTCGCGCTGGGCCTGCGAAAGGTCGCCGTGGAGCGCCTCGGCGGAGTAGCCGTCGGCCATCAGCTTTTCGGCCACCTGCTGGGTTTCAGCGCGGGTGCGGCAGAAGACGAGGCCGTAGATTTCGGGATGGAGGTCAAGGATGCGCTTGAGCGCGGGATAGCGGTCCTTTTCGTGGACCATGTAGCAGAAATGCTCGATGTTCGCGGCGGATTCGTTGCGGCCGCCGAGGGAGACCAAGACCGGGTCGCGCTGGTAGTTCTGCGCGATGCGCTCGACGCCCTTGGCCATGGTGGCGGAGAAGAGCCAGGTCAACCGCTCCTTCGGCGCCTTTCCAAGGATCGCGTCGAGCTCGTCCTTGAAGCCCATGTTGAGCATTTCGTCGGCCTCGTCGAGCACCACCATGGCCACCTGTTCGAGCTTGGCGGCGCGGCGCTCGATCAGGTCGAGCAGGCGGCCCGGCGTGGCGACGATGATCTGCGCGCCGGCCTTCAAATCGCGAATCTGGGTCATGATGTTGGCGCCACCATACACGGCGGCGATCCGGATGCCCTTGCGGTGTTTGGAGAAATCCTGCAGGTCGCCGGCGATCTGGAGGCAGAGTTCGCGGGTCGGGCAAAGCACGACGCCTTGCACGTATTCGCCCTTGGGATCGGTGCGTTCGAGCAGCGGCAAGCCGAAGGCGGCGGTTTTGCCGGTGCCGGTCGAGGCGAGCCCGATAAAGTCGCGCAAGCCTTCGAGCAGGACCGGGATGGCTTGCTCCTGGATCGGGGTCGGGATCTCGAAGCCGAGGGCTTGGATGGATTGGAGCGATTCGGGGCTGAGCCCCAGTTCGGTGAATTTCATGATGTCCTTGCAATGGTGGAACGGTTCATAGACCGGTCAAATACCGATCCAACACCCGATCCATTCGGGTTAAACAGGGCGCCATTCCCGCGCCCATCGCAAGAAATCGACCCCGTATCAACGGAACCGGAAAACCACGGTTCCGCAAAACGAACGGGCATCTATACGCCCAATTTGGAGGGATGCAAGCCCCGAAGCCAGGAATTTTAGCCCGTGTCGCAGGAGCGGCTTGGGGCCTAATCGCGCAGGTAGTGGCAGCCGGTATGGTGCCCGCCCTGCTTCTTGAAATAGTCCTGGTGGTACGGCTCGGCGGGGTAGAAGACGCCGCCGGGCACGATCTCGGTGACGATCGGCTTCGCCCACTTTTTCTGGGCCTCGGCCTTAACCTTTTCGGCGGCGGCCTTTTGTTCCGGCGAATAGTAGAAGATGGCGGAGCGGTATTGCGACCCCACGTCCGGCCCCTGCCGGTTCACGGTGGTCGGGTCGTGCAGCCGCCAGAAGTAGGCCAGCAGCGCCTCGTAGGAAACCTTGGCCGGATCGTAGACGATCTCGATGGCTTCGGCGTGGCCGGTATTCTTGGTGCAGACCTCCTTGTAGGTCGGGTTTTCGGTCTTTCCGCCGGTGTAGCCGACCGTCGTTCCCGCCACGCCATCGATTTCCTGGAAGAGCGCCTCGACGCCCCAGAAACACCCGCCCGCAAAAACCGCTTTTTCCATCATCGCCTCCTCCTTGGCGCCGCTTGGCGCCGCAGTGGCCACCAGGGCCGCCAACAGGTATGGTACGTGTCTCATTTTCTTGCCTCCGAGCCTTAGAGACCGGCGCTCCGGATCCGTTCAACCTTCGCCATCGGCCAGTCGCACCACCGCCTCGTAGACGCCGAGCACCACGTTCGCCATGCGATCATAGTCGAGTGTATCCGCCGTATCGGAATCCTGGTGGTAATTCAGGTTCCGGAAAAACGCGGTGTCGGTCACCATGACCGCCGTGTAGCCGTTGGCCCAATAGTTGCGGTGGTCGGAAAAATCCAATCCCGGAAAACCCTTGGGCGCGCACATGGCATGGACGGGAAGGCCGGTCGCGCCGCGCATGGAGGCCTTCACCTTCCGCACCAACCCGCTATCGCCAAGCGATCCGATGATGGCGATATAGTTGCCTTTGTCCGGATAGAGGAGCTTGAGCATGGCGGAAGGGAAGCGCTGGCTACCGGAATCGTCGCTGAAATATCCGATCATCTCCAGGCAGACCATCGCCTCGACCTCGAC
>JBGSLE010000245.1:0-2943 GCA_041740875.1 Pontiella sp.
CCTCCGCCAGCGAGAGCCCGTTGCGGTCGGGAAGCACGATGTCGCAAAGCAGCAGGTCGACGCTGGAGGGATGCCGTTCAAAGACCGACAGCGCGTCCTGGGCGCGCGAGACGGCAACGGCCGCGTAGCCGGCGTTGCGCAGCATGCGAACGTTGAGTTCGCACAGCACGGGATCGTCCTCCACCACGAGGATGGATTCGCCCCGCCCCGCCGGAGCCGATCCGAGGTCGACCGTTCCGATTTCGGCTTCGGGGAAATCGCAGCGGTCATAGACCGGCAAATAGACCTTGAACGAGGAGCCGGCCCCTTCCTGGCTCTCGACTAGGATCCGACCGCCGTGCTGGTGGACGATGCCGTAGACCACCGAAAGCCCGAGCCCCGTCCCCTGACCCACCTGCTTGGTGGTGAAAAAGGGCTCGAACAGGTGCTCGCGCACCTCCGCGTTAATGCCGCACCCGGTGTCGGTTACAGAAAGGCAGACAAACTCGCCATGCAGCCCCGCCGGGATGGAGGGATGGCCCTCGGCAATCTGTTCGAGCGCGGTTTCCACCACCAACGTCCCGCCGCCGGGCATTGCGTCGCGGGCGTTGACGAAGAGGTTGAGCAGGATCTGCTCCAACTGGGCCGCATCGGCGCGGACGGGTTTCATCTCCTCCGAAAGCCGCGAGACGAACTGGATGTGGGCGCCGATCAACCGCTGCATCATCTTCTGGTTGCGCGCCACCAGCTCGTTCAGATCGAGCACCGTGTATTCGATGGCTTGCTTGCGGCTGAAGGCGAGCAGCTGGCGGGTGAGGTCGCCGGCCCGGCGGGCGGCGTTGCGGATTTCGATGGCGTCGCCGTACTGGGGCGTATCCTTGCCGAGTTCCGAGAGCAGGATGCTGCTAAAACCGAGGATCGACTGGAGGATGTTGTTGAAATCGTGGGCCACGCCGCCGGCCAGCCGCCCGATCGCCTCCATCTTCTGGATCTGGCGGAGGTTTTCCTCCATCTTCAGCTCCTGGGTGATGTCGCGGATGGCCATCACCTGGTTGACGATGGTGCCGCCCGTGTCGCGCACCGGCGAGATGGCCGCCTCGGCCGTGTAGAGGGTGCCGTTTTTTTGGCGGTTGACGATGCGGCCGCGCCATCTTTCGCCTCCGCCAATGGTCTGCCAGATGGAGGCATAGAACGCCTCGTCGTGCGCGGTGCTGCGCATCATGGAGATGTTTCGGCCCAGGGCCTCTGCCGACGCGTAGCCGGTAACCATCTCGAACGCCGGGTTGAGGTATTGGATAACGCCCTGCGTATCCATGATGACCATGGCTTCGGCGGACTGGTTGATGGCCGCCGAAAGGCGCCGCAGTTCCGCCTCCAGCGCCCGCCGGGCGGTAATGTCGCGGGCGACGCCCTGGACGGCAGTGAGCTTGCCATCCGGGTCGTACACCGCGCTGGTGGCCAATTCGAGCCAGACGAGGTGCCCGTCCTTGTGGAGGATGGGAAAGGAAAAGTTGCTGTCGGCGGGATCGCCCTCCACGCGCAAACGGAGCCGTTCGCGCACCATTTCATGGAACTCCGGGGTGATGAGCTGCATCATGTTCATGCCAAGGATCTCATCGATCGGGTATCCCGTCAGCGCCTCGGCGGCGGGGTTGGCGTATCGGTAGTTGCCTTGGAGGTCGATCTGGAAGAGCACATCTCGGGTGTTGTCGACGATGTATTGCAGTTGCTGCTGCGCGCGCAGCACGGCCTCTTCTGCCCGCTTGCGATCCGTAATGTCGCGGCCGACGCCGACAATCTCGCCCACCGCGCCGCTGGAATCGAGGATCGCCGTATCCTGCCAAGCCAGCCAGCGCCAGCCCTTGACCGTCAAGGCGCGCTGCTCCACGTAGGCCTTGTGGGGCGGCACATGGAGCGCCTTCATGGTCTCCGCCGCCGATTCGCGGTCATCCTCGTGGACCAGCGGCATGAAGCTGGAGCCCAGCAATTCGGCCTCTGTTTTTCCAAATGCCTCGCAATAGGAAGGGCTTACAAACAAGAACCGGCCCTCCCGATCCACCTTCACCACCAGATCGGTCTGGCTTTCGATCAGCATCCGGTAGCGCGCTTCGCTCTCCTCCAAGCTGCGCTGCACGATGCGCACCTTTCGGAAAATGCGGCGCAACAAGAAATACAGCAGCAGGGATGTCGCAAAAACAAACGCAACCCCCTTCGCCAGCGAGAAAACCACCACCTGCCATGGATCGTCCGAAAGCGCGGCCAAGACCCGGTCCGAAAGGAGAATCCACGCCAGGGCGCACACCATGTACGTTGCGGCCAGCACGAACTCATAGCGCAGGCCGCAGGTCACCAAAGTAGAATATCGTTTAAGAGCCATTGCATTCCAACAAGTTAACCGGGAAGGTAGCCCAACCGTAAGCCAAGCTCAAGCCCCGTGTCCAATAGACATTGCCAACAACGTCTGTTATGCCTATTTTCCCCCGCATGTTGCCCCAATGGACCATCGAACGCAAACGGGACGGCCAGGCGCTGGATACCGGGGAAATCGGCGATTTCATCCGGGACTACACCGCCGGCGCGATCCCCGACTACCAAATGGCCGCCCTCGCCATGGCCATCTATTTCCAAGGCATGACGCCCCGCGAAACCGCCGACCTCACCCGGGCGATGATGCAATCCGGTCGCGTGATCGATCCCTCCCGCCTCCCCGGCAGCAAGATCGACAAGCACTCCACCGGCGGCATCGGCGACAAGATCTCCATTCCCCTCGCCCCGCTCGTGGCCGCCTGCGGCGCGACCGTTCCGATGATCTCCGGCCGCGGCCTCGGCATCACCGGCGGCACCCTCGACAAGCTCCAAGCCATCCCCGGCTACCGCACCGGCCTCTCCGAAGCCGAATTCATCCAAACCCTCGCAACCTGTGGCTGCTCCATGATCGGCCAAACCGCCGAAATCGCCCCCGCC
>JBGSLE010000246.1:0-6376 GCA_041740875.1 Pontiella sp.
AGGTGCAATATTGTCCGCGATCTTGTCCTTGTCCTGCCGGATACTCGGTAGGACGATCTTTGTGTCCTTGCCCCGGAAAGGTGTTACGCGTCCACACATCAGCGGCCTGAATATTCAAAGATAAACTCAATGCGGCAGCGAACATCGCTGAGGTGTACGAAACGGATCGGTTGAATGCCTTCATTGATTTTCCTCCTTGATTCATTAGTTCTTTATTAAGACCAAAACGACATCCTCCTGCCCGCCGCCGAGGAACACAGATCATTCGTCTAGTGCAACTCAATCCGGTAAAACCGCTGCGCTTCCGCGGATGAAACCGGCAGGGTGTTGGTGAACGTGCCGCCGGCATTGAAGGTATTCGTCGAAAGAACCGTCCATTGGCTGAACGGCAGCGCGAGGTTGGTTGCGCTATAGACCAAGTAGGTTCTCGACCCGTTTAGCACGCCGCCGGAGCCGGTCAATATCAGGTTGGTTCCGCTGATGTTGATTCCGCTAAATTCGGGTGGTGGCGGGGTGATGGTGATACCGTAGGTCGAAATGTCCGTGAAGTTTTGGCCGATCATCATCGCATCGATCGCCTTCACGTCGCCATTGAGTCCGCCGAGGGTATAGCGAAACTGAGCCAGATTGGCGAAGGGGACGTTGAAGGCTTTGTTATCCACCTTCTTCGTGTAGGTGCCGGTACGCCCATTATCAGTCCAAAGGGAGTAGGTTTGGTTATCCAGATCAATCCCCAAAATAACACTAAGGCCAGCAGAGTTGATGAGTCCAAGTCCTGAATCAGCTGAATTGTACGTCGTGGTACTGCCTGCGGTGTAGATGGCTGAGATCTTTACGTCATCGGATGGGGTTTGTGACACCTTCGATTTGGTTAGGCGCTGCACCAGCGAATTCCCATTGGAGTCCAGAAAACCCATATCGGCAATCACCGCATTGTTGTCGCTTGAAGAGAGGCTCCAATAGGCGAAGTCGACGCGCAGGTAGGTGGTTCCGTTGGTGGTCGGTGTGGGTAGCGGCGTGTCTTTTTTCACGTACACGCCGGTGTGTATCGCCAATCCGTCTCCGTTCACCACGTTGTTGGTTCCGAGAACCGTTGCGGTTCCTGAAAAAACGAGGTCGCCCGGAACGCCGGTGTTGACGGCGTTTTTGGTCAAGGTTCCCGCCGCATCGTCGTAGGTCCAGTTTTGGAGCAGGGTCGTGGGGTTGGTTACGGTGATATAGGCGTTGCGGGTTTGCGTATCGGTTCCGTCGGCACCGGTGACTTGCAATGAAACGGTATAGGTTCCGGCTGAAGCATAGGTGTGGGTAACGGTCGCTCCCGAAGCGGTTGAGGTTTGTCCGTCCCCGAATGTCCAGAGCACGTTGGTGATTGAACCCGAGGAGGTATTCGAGAAGGTGACCGTCAACGGCGCCGTGCCGCTCACCGGCGTTCCGGTGAATTGCGCCACGGGTGGCGTAACATGAACGGGAAGGATATTAAAAGATAGCGTTGCCAGCTTTTTGTTGGTGGCCGCACTGCTCGCTTTGTAGGCCAGCACCAACACATCGCCGTTGCCGATGGCGGGCGTGGCGGCGGCCATGGCGGTTTGCGAAGAAAAGGTGCCTAATCCAGAGGAAAAACTGGTCAGCGTGTTGGCCGAGGTATCAATGACCGCCCAGTCCCAGAGATCCGTGGCTCCGAGATTGGCACCTTCCCAGTTTCTGAGCCGGAACGACGCCTGATGTTCCGGGCTGAGGCCGGAGAGGTCGAACGTGCAGACGAGAGCCTCGCCCAGTGTGTCGAAGCACAAGTCGGCACCAACATTGGGACCGATGCCCGCAGCGTTTCCGCCCCATGCTCCGGTGGTCAGACTGGCCAAGTAGGCGCTGGCACCCGCCGGGTCCGCCTGCGCAGCGGCGTTGCTCCAATTGGCCACCGATGTGATCGTCATGGAGAAGGTTTCCGTGCCCATATTGGCGGCGTCCGTTACGGCTCCAGAAGCTGTTCCGGCGCTCACGGTCGGTTTGCCGGTGAGCTTGCTGAAGGTGTACGTTTTGGAAGCGCTCGCAGCGGGGTTGTCAAAGTCGAAGGTAATTGATGCGTTAAGATCCGGCTCGACAGAAATCGTTTTTGTTAGTGTGTTGGTTCCAAAGGGCCCCATCGCAATGAGTGAGGCGATATAGGTTCCCACGGTATAGGTATGGGTTACAACGGCACCGGCCGCCGTGTTGGTGGATTGGCCATCCCCAAACAACCAGCGAAGACTAACGACGCCTCCCGAAGAAGCATCCGTAAAGGTGACCGTTAACGGAGAAACCCCGCTGGTCGGTGTTGCCGTGAACTGGGCAACCGGGGGAACATTGGCAAGAGTGATATAATCCCATTTGGTTTCCGAGCTTGTTCCGGCCTCGCCGCTGGCCGTCAGCGAAACCGTGTAGGTTCCATTTGCGGCATAGGTATGAGAGACCGTCGCTCCCGCAGCAGACGTTGCGGTTTGTCCATCGCCAAAATCCCAGAGCAGGCTGGAGATGCTGCTTCCGATGGATGCATCCGTAAAGGAGACCACGAGCGGCGCGATCCCCACTTTGGTGGTGGCGGTGAAATCGGCCACGATCGCGCCCGCCACCCAGGGTTCTTCGCCATATTCAAACGCACCCAGGTCCGGGGCGCTGCCGTTATAGGTGTACACATAGCCCGCGTAGGGCACGAGGTTGGTGGTGCCGGCGTTAATCAAGGCGCAGGTTGATTTTAGGCGGAAATCCAGGTTGGGGACGCTGACGAAGCCGGGGTTAGGCGCACTGCTGGTACCATAAACCGCCGGATAGTTGCTGACGACGGTGGCACCGTTGAAATTGTAGTATTGTGACAGGTTGTTCCAATACCGGATATCCATAACGGAATCGGGATCTTTTATCCCGCTTCCGGTCTCGATCAGATTCCATTCCGTGTTGTTGAAAATATGATGCTCGCCGTGGGGTTTTCCGCCCTGATTAAACGCGGCGTGGATGTTGATGCCTTCTGTACAGTTCCAGATCAGATTGTGATGCAGGATGTAACCTGCGCAGACGGCGTCCAAATAGATGCCGCAATGGACGGAGGTATTCAGTTGAGCCCCCGGCATCAGGCCCGCTTGGAGGTAGCTCCTAATGGTGGGGTCAAGGCTCCAGGTCCGTATGTCATGAATCCTGTTGTAGCTAATCTCGGTGCCATTCGCAGTGGTGCCAATGGTGTAAATCGCGCCGCCGTCATTGGAATACAACATGCCCCAGGAGAGGTCGTTGTGATGAATCATGTCCTGCGTGCCCCTCGGTTCAATGAGGGTGCGGCCGGCGCGGGTGAGCGTACAATAGGCCACCGTGCATTGATTGCCGTTCATGCTGACCCCTGAGCTGTAGTCGCCATTATAATTCATGTTTTGAATAAAACAGTTGCTCACCGTATTCCGGATTCCGGACAGATTGATGCCATTGCTCGACGACGTATTGAACCGGCACTGCACCACCACATTGTCGCTGCCACTGATATAGAGCCCGCCAATCTGGCGGTTGTAGTTGACCACGCCGCCTCGGCTGGGCGGGGTGGGAATGGCCGGATCGGTGGGAACGTTGCTCGTCAGCTCGTGCGAGATATAGTTGAAAGAGCAGTTTTTAACCGTGCAGTTGCTGCCGGTGATTTGCCCCGCACCCGCAAAGCAATTCACCCCATCGACGACAATCCAATTTTGGGTCAGGTTGATCAAATTTTCCAAGGCATCGGTGCGCGCTTCGACCAGATGGGTGTTGGGATCGGTGCCATCCTGCGGAATCAGGTAAAGCAGCTGGTTGGCGGCGTCGTAATACCATTCCCCGGGCGCATCCAGCGCCGCTATCGTCCCGCTAATGTAAAGTCCGCCCGCATTGCCTTGCGGGCCGGGAAGATCGTTTTGCGGAAACCAGACAGGGCTTTTATTGGAGATTGTCAGAGAGCCACTGGTTGAGGCCACGATTTTGGCCATATCAGGTTGCCAGCGTGCCCCGACATCGGCCCAGACATATGCACCTGCCCAAAAGTTGTCCGGCTGGGTGGCGTCTGGCACTTGGATCTGGGCGACGTCGTTGGGATTATACGGAACCGCCGCTACCGCCAACTGGCTGCTGTCGAGCAAATCAAAACCCTCTCCATCCACCCAGTTCGATAGGTTGGGCCAGCGCGCCTCCGGCATCATGAATCCATCCGCGAGAATCTGGTTGCGCAGGATGCCTCGATTCAGGCCGGCGGGCATTGTTGCTTTCCATATCCATTTCCCGTTGATTTGCTGATGCTTCGTCCATCCGGTGATTTCCGTTGTTCCGTTGAGCGTCACGGCACCATCGCCAGCGTTTTTGTAGGTAATCGGTCTATCGGCCGTGCCGCTTTGGAGAGGATTAATGGACTCACGATAGGTGCCAGCGTGAATGATGCAGGTGTCGCCATCGCGCATTCGGCTACTGGCTTTGGCGATGGTTTGATAGGGGGTTGAGAGAGATCCATTACCAGTTAAGTCATTCCCGGTCGGGGATACATGATAGGTCATCGGGGGTAGAACGATGCGGTTCTCGACAAAGGCATCAACCACACGGTTCGCCGTGAACGATTCGGCTTCGAAATTGGAGCCATTGATGACGGCATAGATGGAGTCGGTATAATAGGTCGAGGTGGTGTCGAATGCACTGACGTTGAGCGTTGAAACCAGCGTGCTGGTGGTGAGATTGCTGATGACTCCCGTTGCCGTCCATGAATTGGCATCGGCCCCGCGATATAAGGTGATTCCCAACCAAAGCTTGTCTGAGGAACTATCGGATGCGCCAAATCCCAACAAACTTTCATTAAATAGGGTGCCCGTTGCGTACTTTGTTGTCCCGCTATTATCCATAAAAGCCAGTTTATACGTGGCGCTGTCAGCCAGCTGCCGTTGCAGTCTCATGGTAATACGGGTTCCTGATACGCCCGCAACATCCGTAAACTCGACGGCTATCACATCTTTTGCAGCTGCCAGCGTCGCACCGGCTGTCCGGTTAAATGAAAACTGAATTCCTGCCACATACGTATTCGTGGGGTAGAATGGTTTTGAATAAACGGCTTTTTTTGAAGCTAAAGTGCCGTCCAATGTGATCGTTCCAGTGCCAGCCGGATTAACCGTAAACCCCGTATCCCCGTAGGCCCAGTTGGCATGCGTTTTTAACGCACCCGCAACATATCCTTCGGCGGTCGTAAAATGGACCATCTCCGCCATCGATGCGGACGCCAACGCAATAGCAAATAATAAAATCTTCTTCATGTTCTCAACCCGCTCCATAACAAAATTCATTCCCCGGCCCCGGCATTTCCGCCCTACTTGCCTTTTTTCTTATCCTTGGCCGATTTGCTTGCTTGGTCTTCGCCGATCGCCGTACCGGCCACCACCTGGGGTTTCGCCGACCCCAGGGCCGCGATCCGGGCGGAGAGGCTCTTGACCAAGGCGGCGTTTTCGGGATGGCCGGCAATGTTCCGGGTTTCTGCGGGATCGAGCTGGTAGTCGTACAGCTCCTGCGCCACCAGCCGGTTGTCCGACCATGCCCGCCATTCGACATAGCGATAGCGTTGCGTGCGAACGGCGCGTCCTAATCCTTCTTCGTTGCCGACATAGCGCGGAAAGAGGTGGAAGACCGCGTCCTGCACCGAAGCCGTGGGGTCGTCCAGAATCGGTGTCAAAACCTTGCCCGGCAGCCCCTGCGCCGGAGCGATGCCAGCCAGCGCGCAGAGGGTGGGATAGAGATCGACCGTCTCGATCAGCGCGCCGGTTTGCACGCCGCGGGATTTGCCCGGCGCGCAAATGATCACCGGGTTGTGCGCGGCGTGCTCAAAGTTGGTGTGTTTGCACCACAGGCCGTGGTCGCCCAAATGCCAGCCGTGGTCGCCCCACAGCACCACGATCGTGCGATCCCACAGCTTGCGCCGGTCCAGCACGTCCAGCACCTTGCCGAGTTGCGCATCGGCAAAGGCGACCGAGGCATAGTAGCCATGCACCATGGTGCGCGCCTGTTCGGAAGTCAGCGGTCCCGTTTCCTGAATGTCGCTGTAGGCGCGCAGCTCCCCCCACTTGCTGCCGGCAAAGTCCGGCGCATCGATCGGCAGGCCGGCATCCACGGGATGGACGGGTAAGGTTTTTGGGTCGAACAGATCCCAATATTTTTGGGGCGCGTAAAAAGGGAGGTGCGGCAGGAAGAAGCCGACCGCCAGGAAAAAGGGGGATTGGCCATCGGCCAAGGCATCGAGCCGCTCGACGGCCTGCTGCGCCAGCTTGCCGTCCTTGAACGCCTCGTCCGGCGCCGACGGCCAGCTCCACGCCGGCCCAAACGGTTGCGAGAGGCCGGGCCGGAGCCCGGGGCTGTCCGTCGC
>JBGSLE010000247.1:0-2668 GCA_041740875.1 Pontiella sp.
TGCTGCACCAACTCAACCTGACCTTGCCCGACCAGCCGCCCCCTCGGCTCGAAGAGCTGAAAAAGAAATGTGGGGCAGACCTATGAGGAGAAATGGAGCAACCAAGGCACTTTTACCCGCGGACAGCGAAAGACAGGTTAGAAGGACAGCAAGCCATGTCGCTATACTGCGGTGCTTCATTTTGTGCCTCCTTGCGTTCCAGGATCCGGTTAAAAGACCCCTGCCCAGAAGCGATAAACCGTAAAACCAGCACATACCGCAATGTTGAACGCGAGCTGCCTAGAATCTACGGCCCGGCAGCCGCCTTTTTCCCGGATTTATCGGGATTGCGCCATCGCTGCGAAGCGCTCCCCGGTCTACCGGGTTGAAGTCCCCATCGAAAAGGGAACCCCGCACTGCGCCCATGATGGCTTCCGCATGTTTTTCAAATTCCAATTTGTTGCATTTAAAGGAGATGACTTCCCCCTCTAGATTTTTCACGACGACCAAATAGCCTTCGTATTCAACCCCTTTTTGCACCCCGCCTTCGAACTGGGTCAAATTGACGATTCCTGATGAGAATGCATGCTCGTTCTTGTTGTCGGCGGAGAACCTGAACTTCGATGTTCCATGGTCAAGCATGATGTAGCCATCGTGTTGCTCGGCCTTCCCGATTAAACAAACCTCCGCCACCAAGGGGGCTTCATACGGGGCCGAACTGCTCTTACGGATTCCAACCTCCGCGACGATCGACTCCTCCTGCACCTGGAATCCGCCGCCATGGCCGGCACCGTACCCTTTGTTTTTCCGGTTCGTCTTGGGGGATACGGTGATGTCTATGCGAACCGGCGCCAGGAGCAATGCATATTTTCGGTCATGTTCGCTTAGCGCATCGAGCGAAACCTTGATTTCGGCATCGTCCTTTTGCCTTAGAACCACGTTATCAGCCAAGGTTCTTACATGCTCAGCCTCGATCGTATGGCCCTCTGAATCGGTCCATAACCGCATCTCGGCGCCGACACTGACCACACATGCGGAAAGACAGTAAAGGAAGAATTTGACCGCGTTGCCCATCTCTGCCTCCTTGGTATCCGGATGGTACACCGGAAAACGGAAATAACAGCCAAATATTGCCTATCTATTTGGCAGCCAAGATTTCAGACCAGTTTATTTTGGCCATTTGTAAGGCGCGAGCACGATGGGAGATGCGGTTTTTTTCAGCCGAATCCATCTCTGCGAAGGTCTTCTCATGCCCCTCGGGAGCAAACAGGGGATCATAACCAAATCCATGGGTTCCCCGAGGTTCATGAACGATAGTTCCTTGGCAAGCGCCTTCAACCATCCGGACACGTCCGGTTGGATCAGACAAGGCGATCACGGTGCGGAAACGCGCGGAACGCAAGGTTTTCCCTTCCATTTCCCGCAACAATTTTCGGTTGTTGTCCGCGTAGGAGCAATGCTCGCCGGCATAGCGTGCGGAAATAACGCCCGGGGCCCCACCCAGCGCATCTACTTCGAGTCCGGAATCATCGGACATGGCCCAGCACCCCGTCGCGACCGCGACTTCGACGGCCTTTTTCGCCGCGTTGGCTTCAAGCGTATCGCCGTCTTCGACAACATCTGGGATTTCTGGAAAATCAAAGGCGGATAGCACTTCGAGGTTTTCAAAATCGAAAATAGACCGAATCTCTTCGAGCTTGTGCGCATTCCGGGTTGCGATTACGAGTTTCATATTTTCCATTGCGGAATAGGTTGATATGGAGCGACCCCAGCCAGATGGCGACTCGACTAGGGGAGTTTACCCGGCGTAGTGGTTTGACACCTAGCGAACAACTCAACAGCGCCCACGTCATCATTTACCGGCTTTTGCCGAACGGGAAGGCGCGGCGATCCTTGCGGCCATCTGTTCGTAGGCCTGCCGGTTTGTTTTCACGGCGATGGGGGCCCCGAAGCGGTCCCATACGACCAACAGGTAGCCAGAGTACTCTCGGCCCGACTGCCCGGTCTTTCCGGAAAACCGCACCCAGCCACTAGCAAATCCGACCGCCTCGCCGCGCCGCTCAGGCAGCGTGAAGCGTTGTTCGGTGGTGGAAAGCGGCACTGCGGCCCCCGTGCGCGAATCCGCGCCCATGACGACAAGAACCGCGACCAAGTCACCGCCGTAGGCGCGGCGATCAGCTTGGCGCAAGGTCGCGATGCAACGGACGGATTCGGACGGGCCCTGCCCGCCCGCGCCATCGGTGGTCTTGGAGACGTCGATGTCCAGCTGCGGAGGAACAGTTCGGTCGAGGTATTCCCGATCCGCAGCGCACAAACCGCCGGAGCCGAGCCGGATCTCGCGGCCGTCCTGGCCACGGAGCACGGCGTCGTCGCCGGAAAGCGCCATGAATTCGCCTTCGATGACGTTGCCGCGCGCATCCTCCCAGATGCGGAACTCCGCCTGGACGGACATCGCCGCAGCCCACAGGGCCGCCACCGCAATCAACATGTGCCGCACCACGCCTGCCTCCTTGGCTTGCCGGGGTAAAGCTATAGCCCATCGTACCATCGCCGGCAACGTGAAAAGCCCCGGGTCAAAAAAAAAAGCCCCGGAACGCTGGGTTCCAGGGCTTGCTAAAAAATAAATCCGGCTGCGTGCTACTCTCCCAAGGTCTTCTCCTCAGTACCATTGCCGCTGGGAACCTTAACT
>JBGSLE010000248.1:0-8553 GCA_041740875.1 Pontiella sp.
TCGGACAGCACGGAGGCGGAAACCCCGGCATCCTGCTGGCGGGCTTCCTGGCCAACCACCGCCCACGACCCCGCCGACGGAAGCTGCCATTTGCGGTGGTCGAGCGGGCCGTCCGCTTCGTTGAACAGGTCGCGGAAGCCGGGCAGGCGCGGGTTGGGATGGTAGCCTTCGGTGTAGAAGCCGGTCGGCCCGTCGACCTGGAGCTTGCGGTTGTGGAAATAGATGCGGTCGACGGCCTGCCGCCGGGTTCCGTAGCCATCGGCCGAGTAGAGCGCGAAATAGCCCAGCCATTTCTCGAACCCGTTCGGACCGTCCACCACCCACGGCTGCCCGCAATTCGAGATCCAGCCCGAGCCGCCGGGCTGCGTGGACCAATCGACGACCGGGTCGGCATATTTGCCCGCGTTGGAAAAGCCGAGCGGCGTGGCGGACTCCGCGCAGCCGAGGGCATAGTTCCCATATTCGGAATCGGTGTGGTTGCCGTTGTAGATCATGTAGTAGCGGCCGCGATGCTTGAAGACGAAGGGGCCTTCGTTGATGTTGTGGTCGCGCTTTTCCCAGGTTCCCGGCAACGGCGACAGCAGCACGGGCGGAGCGCCGCCCAGGATCGACGTATCGGGCAGCGCCTTCCCGGCAATGAAGTTTCCGCCGCCGAAGGTGACGCAGTAGAAATAGTCCGACCCGTCGTCGTCATGGAACAGCTCGGCATCGATGCTGTTGGCAAGGAATGGCGCGTCGACCGGCTGCACATAGGGCCCGAGCGGATCGGTGCTGACCGAATGCCCCAGGCTGTTTTTTTCCAAGACGAGATCCTTGATCTGGTAGCTGTAATGGAAGATCCCGTTGATGTAGTCGATGTCCACCGCGCCCGCCCTGCCGCTGGTCGCCAGGTCGGGGATCCAGGTGTGCTGCTCGTTCGCGATGACCTTGGTGCGATCGCTCCATTGCAGCAGGTTGTCCGAGACCCGCACGCCGTCGCCGTGCGCAAAGTAGTAGGAGCCGTTGTAGTAAACCGCGCCGCAATCGGCCGCCGGATAAAACCACATCACCGGATTCTGCACCGCGCAAACGGATCCCGCGGTTGCCGCAAGCGCTAGCGTTGCAATGACCGTTCCATGCCACGTGTTCATATTTTCCGGCCCATCCATGCACCGCCCCCGGCCCATCCGTCCATTTCTGGTTTTCTGGGCCTGTTTTTCCCCAAACACCCGGTGAACCGCTCCACCATAAAGATCTACGTAGAAGCTTACTTTTTCCCTTTTTTGGCGGCCTTTGCTGGCTTGGGGATTGGCTTGCTGATTTCGTCGAAAGGCCGGGCGCCAACCCGGGCGGCCCATTCGCCGTATTTCGCCGCCAAAGCCTGCACGATTTCCGGGTGCTTGCCCGAGAGGTCCTTCAGCTCCGTCCGGTCGGCCTCCATGTCGTACAGCTCCCACTCCTTGGCGCGCGGCGCCTTTGGATAGCCCCATTCCGCGTAGTAGGAGACATCGTTTGCGTAGCGCGAGAGCAGCTTCCACTTGCCGTGGCGGACGGCGCGGTTGCCTTCATGCTCCCAGAAAAGATAGTCGTGGCCCTGGCGCGCGCCCGTCTCGAACACCGGCTTCAGGCTCCGCCCCTCCATCGGCAGGATCGTGTTGCCCTTGTATTCCTGCGGATAGGCGGCGCCCCCCACATCCACGCAGGTGGCCATGATGTCGATGATGTGGCCAACCTCGCGGCTGATGCTCCCGGGTTTTTTGATCCCTTTCGGCCACGAGGCGATCAGCGGCGTGGAGATGCCGCCTTCGCCGGTGAAATGCTTGAACATCCGGAAGGGCGTATTGCTCAGGTTGGCCCACGGCATCCGGTAGGCCTGGTAGCTGTCGGGGCCGCCGGGCGCGACGGATTCCTTCTTGCCGATCCCTTCCGCGCATGCGCCGTTGTCCTGCAGGAACAGCACCAGCGTATTGTCCGCTAGACCGGTTTTTTCCAGGTGCGCCATGATGCGGCCGATGCTGCGATCCATGGAATCGATCTGCGCGCAATAGACCGCCATTCTCGAATCCCACAGGTCGCGGTCCTTCACCTCGCCGTAGGCCGGCACGGAAGGATCGCGCGGGGAGAGCGGCCAGCTTGCATCGACCAGCCCCATCTTGACCTGCCGGTCATACCGCTCCTGGCGCAGCTGGTCCCACCCCTTGTCCGCAAACCGGCCCCTGTATTTTGCAATGTCCTCGGGCTTGGCGTGCAGCGGCCAGTGGGCGGCGTCGTAGGCGGCATACAGGAAAAACGGCTTGCCCTGCTGTCGGGCGTCATCGATGAACCCAACGGCCTGCCGATCCATCTCCTCCGTCGAATAAAAGCCGTCGGGATCGGGACAAACCCATTTTTTGCCATCAAGGAAATAGAGGTCATGGCGGAAATAATCGACCTTGCCCTGCCGCACCCAGCTGCGGTCGAACCCGCGCTGGTACGGCATCACGCCTTGCGGCAAGCCGCCCACATGCCACTTGCCTAGGTGGCTGGTGTGGTAGCCCGCCTGCTGCATGACTTCGCCGATCGTGACGCAATTCTTGAGCAGGTGGCCGCTGTAGGACGGCACCCCCCAGTCCTCCCCCATGTGGCCGAGCCCGGCCTGGTGCGCATAGAGGCCGGTCAGCAGCGTGGCGCGTGTGGGCATGCAGCGCGCGCCGTTGTAGAACTGCGAGAAGCGGATCCCCTTCTTCGCCAGCGCATCCAGCGCCGGGGTCTCGACATCGCCGCCATAGCATCCGATGTCGGAATACCCCATGTCGTCGGAAAGGATCAGCAAAATGTTCGGCCGTTCGGCCGCCCGGGCACCCGCGCCCAAAAGCGTTCCCGCCGCCAGCACTCTCAGCATTTTCGTTATGTTCATTTCTTTTCCCCCGTAGGACTTTTCTTCCCGTCCGCGAGCAGCCAATACCTCGAATCCGCCTGGCTTATTCGATCTTCAAGCGGATGAACTTTTTGCTATCGACCGTGGTGGTCAGGTTGGTGACGAAGTCCAGATCGCCGCCGGTGACGTTCGTGCCATAAATCCGGTAGCCCGCATTGGTCCAGGCCCCCGCCACCAGGTCCGTGTTCAATTCGAGGTAGTAGGTCAAGCCGCTGTTTTGGTCGGCGGCCAGCTGCGGATGGATGTAGCCGAACCAGTTCGTTCCGCCGACGTTCAGACTGCCGAAGACCGGAGAGGTTCCCTGGTTCGCGGAGTTGGTCGGGTCGCCGCCCAAGCCGTATTCGTAGAGGTTGAGCTGCCCGTCGTGGTCGTAGTCGCTGTTGGATGCGCCGAGATCGACGCCCCACCCTGCGGCCCACGCGGCATAGCCGGACGATTCTGGAGGCAAGGCCGCATAGGTGAAGCTGTAGAGGCCGTACTTGTTGCCTGCCGTGGTCACGAGTCCGTTGGAAAAGGTCAAGGTTGTGCCGGCCTGAGTGGCGTTGCGGTTGGTAAAGGTTATCTCCACGGGTGAAGAGTGCCCGGCGGTTTGCGTCCACGTCAAGATGCCGGCACCGTAGCTGAGCGTGCCTTCCGGAACAGCGGCCTGCGGATCTTCCGCAAACCCGCTGACAACCAAGGTGGATTGGCCCCCGATGAGTTGGAAAGCGCTGAGCCCGGCGTAGGCACCTCCGGCAGCAGCGGGTGAGATGTGGAAGTCGATCGACTCGGATGTGGTGCCATCGTTGTTGATGGAGCGCGCGAATCCGATGCTGCCGGTTCCGCCCACGCCCATGCCTTCCCACCAGTTGAGGTTGCCGGCCACCGCGATTTCACCGCCTGGCGCTCCATTGATTTTCGAACTCAGCGAAAAGCCGTCGTAGCTTACGGCTTGGCCATTCAACGAGCTAACGGCGAGGGAAAGAGGATCACCGGGGGTTTGCAAGGGGATGAATTTCCACATGTCCACCGATCTGATGGCTGCGTGGGACGCTTCTTCATCACCCAGGCGGACGCGCACCATTTCCGGTTGGCCGGCGCTGGCGGTTGGTGCGTCCGCCAAGAGCAGCGAGACCATGAGGCCCCGGTCGTTGTCCGCAGTCAGGATCCATGTTGCGGGGGCGCTGGCCCCGATATCCCACCGCAGTTGGCCGTCGGTTCCAAACCCCTGGGCCGCCGTATCCACCACCGTTCCGATGGGGTTCCAGTCCAAACCGCCCCAGTAGCCGGCATCCGCGTTGGCAAAATTGGAGGGGCGCAGCAAAACCGTCTTGGAGACATTGGTGCCCTCGAGATAGTCAATACGCATCTGGAGCTTGGTGGCGCCGTCGCCGAACAGGGGCAGGTTTTCCGACGAGAAGAACATGTTCAGCGTGCGCGAGACGGGCACTTGGCGGAACACGGCTCCCGCCAGCCCGACACCGACGCCATCGTTGACGGCGGCGGTCAGTATTGCGGTGCGCTGGCTGTACTGGCCCATTCCGCGGGGAATGCCGGAGGAGTTGGCCTGGCGGTCGCAATAGATGTTGTGCGCGGTGTAGCGCAGCCCGGCGAGGAGATTGAGGTCCAGCTCGTCCGCATAGGGATGCGAGATCGCGTCGTCGGCATCCCAGCGGATGGTGACGAACGAATTGGTCGGGAGGGTGATTCCGGTTATCCGGTAGTCATCGCCGCCGAGACCGGTCAGGACCGGAGCCGCCATGCCGTCCGGATAATCGCTTCCGCTACCCCGCTTGACGGTCAGGTGGCCGGCATCGGCCCACGCTCCTTCCGGCACCAGATTGTTAAGGTCGAGGGCCAGGTTGTGCGCCGTCGTGCCGCTCGCGTTCCAAACCACCACGTAGGCCCCCAGCGCGTTGACGGCGGCAATGCCATCCAGATCGGGCGAACTGAAGCTAATCGAGCGCCGCTCCGGAGGCATCCGAACCAGAAAGGCCCCGACATCCGCCGTCATCCAGCCGTCTTCGTCTTCGAACCCGTTGGCTTCGGCGCAGTAGCCATAGACATCGGGTTGATCCACGATGATCCGTTCGCCGGACAGGAACCGGACCAGTCCGGGCGCCGTGTCCTTTTCCGTCGCCCTGACGCCATCAAGATAGTGCCGCCACCGATCGAACAGGACGGGGGTCTTGCGGAAACGATCGCGCACCTGCTGGTGGCTGCGCGCGCCGATATCGTCGGAAGTCGTCAGCGCCTTGCGGAAATTGGCCATGATCGTCGGCATGTCGGCCGGGGTTTTGTAGTTTTGGATGGTGAAATAATCGATGGGATAGGTTTCGCCCTGCCCGGCTTCCCATTCCATCCAGTAGTTGGCGGCGATGACATACCGGTCGGTGACCCCTTCCATCCCGTTTTGCTGTATGCCGCCGATCCGCACATCAGGCTGTTGCTGCTGCATGCGCTTGGCGACCCGGCTCCAGAAGCGGATATACCGCCGGTTGTTTTCAAGGCTCTTTGCGCGGGAAGCATCCCCGATCCCGTCGGGCGGGATCGAGTCATCGGTATACCCAAGGGTGTGTTCCGGTTCCTGGGAGCCGATCCAGATGGTCGGATAACCCAGGTTGCCGGGATCGGGATCGACATACGCATCGTCGGGCGTGCCCGCATCCGCGCGGCCGTCGCAATGCACGATGGTGCGGAAATAGTCCGAAAGCGCCGCCGCGCATTCATCCCATTGATTGGTCACAGGCAGGGGGGCATAGTCGTTTGCCCCTCCGTTCCAGACATAATCGGGATCGTTCGTGAACAAGACCGTTTCGCTATTTGTCGGGGTTCCCATCATCTGGTGCAGGATCAGCATGCGGTTATCCTTGGCGACGCCGCGCAAGGTCGTGAGATTGGCATCCACCCGCGACGCCACGGCGCCGTTGGTCGAATAGAACTCCGAGAGCGGGCTACCTACGGCATCGGAGCTGTTCACCGTGCGGTCTTCGTAAAGCGGAATCATTGCATTGACCAAGCCGAAGCCCCGGTCGCCCGCACGCTGGAGCTGGGTGACCGTGCCATCGACACCATACGTCTCCTCCTTGAAATCCCGCCTAAAGCCCCGTTCCAATACATTCGGGGGATACACCAACTGGCCACACTCAACGGTCGCCGTGCTGTCGACCGCGGCGACCCGCAGCGCCATGATCGCGAACATCAGGACCGCCACGCAAGGGAACGGCAGGATGAACGGTACGCGTTCCGCTTCAGGAAACCCGATTCCAATTCCACCCACGCTGCGCGTACCGATCATGTTAGCGACCCCACCCTTGTTTTTTGGTTGGCATGAATAGATGCAAAAGGCCTGGCGGATCCGCCAGACCTTCCGCATGTTCGACGAACACCCATGCTATTGGATGATCAAGCGGATGAACTTCTTGCTGTCGACCGTGGTGGTCAGGTTGGTAACGAAGTCCAGATCGCCGCCCGTGACGTGTGTGCCATAGACCGTGTAGCCGGCGTTCGTCCATGTGCCATAGACCAGGTCCGTGTTCAATTCGAGGTGGTAGTCCAGCCCGCTGGCCGGATCGGAAAGCTGCGGATGGATGTAGCTGAAATAGTTGGTGCCGCCCACGTTCGCCGTCCCGAAGACCGGGGAGGTTCCCGTGTCCGCCGAATTGGTCGGGTCGCCGCCCAAACCATATTCGTAGATGTTGAGCTGCCCATCGTTGTCGTAGTCGCTGCTGGCTGCGCCGATCTCGACGCCCCACCCTGCGGCCCACGTGGCATAGCCGCCGGTGCCGGTTCCCGCAGCCGTCACATGCAACGAGCCGGAGCCCGAGACTCCGAGAGCCGCTGCGGTATAGGTTCCCGGCGAAAGGTACGTCGCCCCGCCATTCAAGGACAGAGTGCCAATGGTATCCGTGCCGCTGAAATTGAGGTTCAGCACGGCGTTGGAGCCCAGGACGACATCGGCCCCGTCGCCGATGTAGTTGTGCGATGTTCCGCCTTGAAGGACGAGGGTGGCGCCATCCGCCACCGACACGTCATTGGTTCCCAGTGCGCCGTCGGCGTTTGCAACCAGCATGCCCGCCGAAACGGTCGTGCCGCCGCTGTAGCTGTTGTTGCCCGACAGGATCCATTTCCCGGCATCGGCCTTGACGAGCGCGACCGTCGCGTTGCTCGCCGTGTTGTTGTCGGAAAGGGTGCCCGAAATCGTGTTGTCGTTGGCGTTGGTACCGCCGAGCGTGAGCGTGCGAGGCGCCGTAGCCGTTGCTTCCGGCGCGTTGAACGCGGCCGCGGTGAAGGCGAGCGCGCCGGAACCGTTGTTTTGAACCGTCCCGCCGGCGGTATAGTTGGTCTGCGTGTCAAACCCGATCTGGATTTGGCGGTCGGAACTGGCGGCCGCGCCTACGTAGCGCAGGGTGCCGCCGGCATTGCTGCGCCAGCCTATGCGGATGACCGGGTTGCCGCTGCCGGTACCCAGCGAACTTGGATCGCCTATGTTGGCCAGCGTGTTCGCGATCACCACGCCCAGGTCGACCCGCATCTGGTTGGCAAACGTATTCGGCGCGGCGAGGGTCAAGGAACCGCTGTCGCCGTGGGCCAAATAGATGCCGGACCCTGAAATCGGATCGTTGATCACGATGTTGCCCGCACCGCGAATATCCATGTTGTAGGTTTTGCCTATGATCGCATTGCCGCTAGGCACGTCGAAGGTCATTAAACCGCCCTGCTTGCAGACGATGGTGGAGTTCGCGTCGTAGGTGATCAGTCCGGTCAGGGTGTTTGTGAAGTTGTTGTTGTTTTGCAACGCACCCTGGGGCGCACTGCCGCCCTTGAGCGAAATAGGCTCGGCAACGGTAATGTTGTTTTCCAACTGAAGGCTGGCTCCTGATGCCACGGCGGTGTTGGTGCCGACGGAACTGCCGAGGGCATTGTCGTTTCTAATAATGCAGATGGCGCCGGCGTTGAGGGACACCCTGCCGCCAAAGGTGTTGCTGCCGGTGATAATGAGCGGGCCGGTGCCGGCGGCGAGGGCCTGTATGCCACCGGGGCCACTGATGGTTCCGCCGAGCGTGAGCGATGCAGGGCTGACCGGCGTGGTGATGTTGCGCACCGCGGTCGCACCATTGTTGAGATCGATGTCCATGTTGATGGTCTGGGAGTTGATGGCACCGGCGCAGTTGATGGCCCCGTTGATCTTGATGGGATTCCCCGAGAGGGTGTAGCCCAGCGAGTTGACGCTCGAGAAAAAGAATCCACTCACCGTTGTGTTCGTCGCCAAGTCGTTGTTTAGGCTGGTGCCCGCCGGAGACGTGCTGTTTGTAAAATACATGTTGTCGGCGTCTACAAATCCAGCAGGCAACCAGTTGCCGGCGGTGGAAAAGTTGGTGTCCGTAGTGCCGGTCCAGGTCTTGGGGGCCGCCTGCGCAGTCCCTGCGGCCACCATCGCGGCCATGATCCATTTCATCGTCTTCATGCTGCTCCTCCTGTCTTCGTTGTTATCCATGCCGGAAGTCGTTGCTCCCTATGCTGGCTTCCATATTCCGCCCCAGGACAACTCCCGTCCATGCCTCAAACTGCATAAAACATATCCGGAAAGCGCGCAAAGGCGCCGCTGGACCGCGGCCTGGCGGTTACTTGTCCCCGTCCAGCTTCACGGGGTATGCGCGCAGCGGCGGCTCGTAGCC
>JBGSLE010000249.1:0-5553 GCA_041740875.1 Pontiella sp.
CCGATCTGCGAACGGGATGCGCGCCGCATCCTGACCCTGGCCGTCGTCGCCCGGCCGGTAGCCGCGCGCCGCGACGATTTCGGTGTCGGCGCGCTCCTCGATCCAGCCTTCACGCACCTTCGGCAGCCCCTTTTTGAGGTCGAGCGCAAAATGGGGATCGGTGACGGGGCCGCTGGTGTCGTAGACCCGCAGCGGCGGGTTTTCCTCGCTGGTTCCGTTGGCCTTGCGGGTATCGGACAGCCGGATTTCGCGCATCGGCACGCGGATATCCGGCCGGCTGCCGGCAATGTAAACCTTGCGGGAGTTGGGAAAGTCGGTTCCGTAGTCGGTGTAGGTGTGCTTTGGCTGAATCATCGGTTTCTCCGTTGCGGGTGTGACAAGATCCCGAAACTAAAGAGGCGCGCCGGGGAGTCAACCCACAATAACGACTATGTTTATCATGTTTTACGTGTTGATCGCCCCCGCCCCGCCCGCTACTGTCCGAAACCCTTGATTTGAAGGAGGAAACCCGATGGACTGGAAAGAACTGAGCGACCGCGTGCTCGCTGGCGGAACCGTATCCCGCGCAGAGGCGCTGGACATTTTGGAATCGCCCGACGACGAACTGCTAGCGGTTTTGCAGGGCGCCTACCGCATCCGCAAAAAACATTTCGGGAACACCGTTTCGCTGCACCTGCTGCGCAACGTCAAGAGCGGAAAATGCCCGGAAGACTGCGCCTTTTGCTCGCAATCGACCTCGGCGATCAACGACGTGGCGCGCTACGACATGCAGACGGTCGAAAGCATCGTGGACGGCGCACAGGCGGCGGTCGACCGCCAGGCCAAGCGCTACTGCGTGGTATCGAGCACCCGCGCCCCCAGCCCGAAGGAGCTGGAGACCATTTGCGAGGCCGCCATCCAGATCAAGCGGAAGCACCCGGCGCTCGAAATCTGCTCGTCGCTCGGCCTGCTGACCGAGGAAAAGGCGCTCAGGCTCAAGGCGGCGGGCGTCAACCGCTTCAACCACAACCTCGAAACCTCGGCCAACTATTTCCCGGAGGTCGTCACCACCCACGAATTCGAGGATCGCGTGAACACCGCCAAAATCGTCAAGAAGGTGGGCCTCGACCTCTGCTGCGGCGGGCTGTTCGGCATGGGCGAATCGCTGTGCGACCGCGTCGACCTTGCCTTTGCGCTGGCCGACCTGGAGGTTGATTCCGTCCCCGTCAACTTTCTCGATCCGCGCCCCGGCACGCCGTTTTACGGCAAGCCCAACCCTCTCAAGCCGAACGACTGCCTGCGGGCGCTCGCGATGGTGCGCTTCGTCATTCCGCACACGGAAGTCCGGATTGCCGGCGGGCGCGAAACCACCCTGCGCTCGATCCAGCCGCTGGCCCTCTACCCGGCCAACTCCATGTTTACCGCCGGCTACCTCACCACCGGCGGGCAGGACTACGAAACCGACAAGCGCATGATCGAGGACGCGGGGTTTGTGATCGAGGTTGCCGAGGCTTGAGGCGGCAACCGTGACGATTGAACCGTGAGGCGTGAAACGTGACGATTGAAACGTGAGCAGTGAGTCACTGCTTAATCATCACGCCTCACTTTTCACGGCTCACGCTTCACTTTTCAGGTCTTTCCCATGAGTTTTTGGAACACATTCAAAACCCCCATCATCGCCCTCGCCCCGATGGAGGACGTGACGGATACCGTCCTGCGCGAGCTGCTGCTCGGGCTGGCCGATCCCGGTTGCCTGCATGTGGTGATGACCGAATTTGTTTCGACCGACGGGCTGCTCCATAAAAAAGGGCGCAAGCGCGTCATCCACCGCCTCCACGTCACCGGCGGGTTGCGGAAACTGCTGAAGAAAAAAAACGTCCGGATCGTGGCGCAAATCTGGGGCAACAAACCCGAAAACTACCAGCGCGTGATCCGGGAAATCGCCTCTGAGATGGAATTCGACGGCATCGACATCAATATGGGCTGCCCCGTGCCCAAGGTCGTCGCGCGCGGTTGCTGCTCCGGGTTGATCGGGAATCCCGCGCTCGCCCGGGAGATCATCCAGGCGGCCAAGGAGGCGTCGCACCTGCCGGTTTCCGTCAAGACGCGCATCGGCCTGAAGAGCGTCGCCACCGAGGAGTGGATTGGCCACGTCCTCGACGCCCGGCCGGCGGCGCTGACGATCCACGGGCGCACGCAAAAGCAGATGTCGGACGGCTTGGCCGACTGGAACGAGATCGCCAAGGCCGCGCGCCTGCGCGATCGGCTCGGCCTGGAACTTCCCGTGCTGGGAAACGGCGATGTCCAATCGCTGGAAGAGGCACGGCAAAAATGCGCGGAGTTCGGCCTCGACGGCGCAATGGTCGGGCGCGGCATTTTCCACAACCCCTGGCTCTTCATGGAAGATCCGCGCGAGCGCACGCAAGAGGAAAAGCTAGCGCTGCTGTGGCAGCACACCGAACGCTTCAACCAGGTTTGGGGCGACACCAAGAATTTCCAGCTGCTGCGCCGCTACTATTCCATCTATTCCAAAGGCTTCCCCGGTGCCGCCGAACTGCGCGCCCGCCTGATGCAGACCGAATCCATTGCGGATGTGAAGCGGGTGATGGCCTCCCTTTGAAACGCACAGGAAACGTAGACAGAAAGCCTACACCTTCTTCTTCCGCTTCGGCTTTGAATCCTCGATGTCAGCGTCCGTGAATTCTTCCCAAGCAAATTTCTTTTCGACGGAGGACGGGAAGCAAGCTTCGCGCTGGAACACGGTTCCGCTGGCGGTCGTCAGATAAATCCGCACCCGGATGCCTTCGATCTCGTCTTCACCGATCTTGTTGTACGATGTGTCGTATGTTGTGTTGCCGTTGCTATCATAGTAGTGATCTTGCTGCAGCTCATAATAGGCATAGGGTTGCATCATCTTGCTTTCGAGTTGGTGGGATTGCCCCGCAGCCAACCGGACCGGATCCGACCGGAACCGCTCTTTCGTCAATTTCCCCGAATGGCTCATGTAAATGCAGTAGGCGACCTGCAATGATCCAAAGTCCACCGGGCTGCGGTTTTCCAGCTTGATGCCAAAGCTGCACGGCGATTTTGCGCGCTTTAATGAGCTATCGTCGGGCTTCTTCCCTTGGTTTTTCTCAACCGTTACGCGCAACTTGGCATTGGACATGAAATCCTGCGCGGCGAGCCACTCCTTGATGTAGTCCTGGTCGGCCTCGGAAAAGAGGGTGGCGGGAACGGTCGCCTTGGCGCCGCCTTCGCGCTCGACGGTGACCTGCCCGGAGCGCGGATCCACCTTGAGCACCTTCGCCTTGGTCTCCCGGCCCTGCTGGTCGGTGAAGGTTCGGTAGGCATCGTCTGCAAAAACCGCCGCGCCCCAGCCGAACAAAAACAAAACCGTCCATTTTTTCATCATCGTTCCCCCGTAACACCCGTTCACACGCAACAGAGCTGGAAGCTCCTTCTACGACCAACCAGAAAAGGAAGCTCCGTCTACGACCAAACAGAAACCTACCCCTTCTTCCTGCCTTTTTTCGTTTGCGGTTCCGCCGGTTCGACCGACTTGGACCAGGTGTATTTGCCTTCGATGCTGGCCGGGTCGTAAACGTTGCGCTCCTGCGTCTCGCCGCCTGCGGTCTTGGTCGTGAGCTTGATCCAAATGCCTTTGATCTCGCCGCGCGCCTTCTGGGGATCGCCGCCCTCGACATAAAAGTCGGTCAGGTTGAAGTCGGTGCCGTAGATGACGACGGGGCCTGTGGCTATCGTCCGTTTTTCCTTGGCCCGCAGGCGCTCGATGTCGAGCTTGCCGGCTTCGACCTTGTCGGCCTTCGAAATCTTGCCGCCTTGCTCGTTGGCCTCCTGCTCGTAGAAGATGCGGTACTCTGCGGTCAGGTTTTCGATCCCGACGTCGGTGCGGTTTTCCAAGTAGACATCAAAGACATAGCGCTCCAGCTTCTTCTCGATCCATTCGTCCTCCTCCTTCCAGCTTTCCACCTTGTTTTTCTTGCAATCGACCTTGAAGGACGAGGGGTTGCGGAACCCTTCGAGCGCGGCCCAATCCTTGATGTATTGCTGGTCGCCCGCCACGAAAATCGAGGCATCGACCTTCTTGCGCTGCCCGCCGGCGAGCAGCAATTCGACCTGTCCGTTCTTGGCGTTGTAGCCGACGATTTCGGCCTCGACCGCCCGGCCATCGGCCAGGTTGAACGCGTGCGTTGCGGCCTCGGCCGGCACTAACGCCAATCCGAAAACCAACGCTGCGCCCATCTTCCATTTCCAAACCTTCATTGCCGTCTCCTTAATCCTTGCGTTTTTTCTTTTTCCGGCCGGCCTTTTCCGAATCGTCCGCTTCGGCCGCTGATTTTCGGACCGGGGCTTTCCACGCCAGGCGCTTCATCACGTCGGCGGGCTCGCAAAAGTCGCGCACCACCGTTTCGCCGCCCGGCCCCTGCATGGAGACCTTGAGCCAAACCCCCTTCATCTTGGAACTCTGCTTGTCGGTCTGCCCGCCGCTATAGTAGTAGCCGCCCGCCAAGTGCTGGTAAAGCAGCACCACCGGCTCCGTGGCACAGGTGGCGGTTCCGCGCGGTTCCAGGCGGTCGATCGTGAACGAGCCCGAAAAATCCTTTTCCAGCGCCACCTCCCCGCCGCCCCGGTCACCCTCCTCCTGCATCCAATAGACGCAGTAGTCGACGGTGAGATCCGTGAGGATGTCGGCCGAGCCGTTCTTGAAAACACAGTCGTAGACCACCTTTTCGAATTCGCGGTTGATGCCGGTGGTGTTTTCGCTCCAGTCCTCGACCACCTTCTTTTCGGCGGCAAAGCGCAGGCCGGAGGTGGAGAGGAGGCTTTTCGCCTTTGACCAATCCTTGATGTAGGCCTGGTCGTCGGCGGAAAATACGGCCGGATCCACTTTTTTGCGCTGCTTGTTTTCCAGCTCAAGCTCCACCCAGCCGCGCTGGGCATCGAAATTGACGATCTTCGCGCTGACCGCCCGCCCTTGCGTATCCGTAAAGGCATGGAAGCCATCCCACGCCCCCATGCAACTCGCCGCCGCGCCCCAGCACACCATTCCCCCAACGATCGATTTCCACATATGGACACCCCCTGCCAGCTGTAAACGGAATACTTGGAAAGTAGTACGCATTTTAATCCGGAATGGAAAGAAGGAATCCCGTTTTTTCACAATTGGGGGTGCAAGGCCCGCGCGGTCTAGGCATAAATCGCCCGCATGAAGGAAACCTTTGGACTCTACCTGGTGTTGACCAACCCCGTGGCGGGCTACGAGGCCTGCGCCCGGGCGGCGGTCGATTGCGGCGTGCGCTATCTCCAGCTGCGCATGAAAAACGAACCGCGCGAAACCGTGCTCGCAACCGCTCTCCGCCTGCGGGCAACCACGCAAGGGACCGCCACCCGCTTCATCGTCAACGATGACCTCTCCATCGCCATGGCGTGCGACGCCGACGGCATCCACCTCGGCCAGGACGACCTCTCGCTGGAGGCCGCGCGCGCGGCGTGGAACGCGCCCGGAAAAATCTTCGGCCTTTCGACCCACACCATGGCGCAGGCGCAGGCCGC
>JBGSLE010000250.1:0-8533 GCA_041740875.1 Pontiella sp.
GCGCGTCGGCCACCGCGCCCACACCGCCGCCGCCTACATCGGCCACCGCGGCACCTTCCACGAAAACGAGCCGCAGGTGCTCGAAGTCCATCTCCTCGACGAAAAGGAGATCGACCTCTATGGCCAGCACGTCGAAGTCCACTACATCGACTACATCCGCGGCGACCAGGTCTTTGAAAGCGCCGACGCCCTCAAGCGGCAGATCGCCGCCGACCTCGCCGCCATCCGCTCCCGGCTCGCCGCAAAGTAATACCGTCTTCGGTTGGTTTTGGGACAAGGCCGACAAGATGGCGGCGGCACATTCGGTGGTTTGTGGGTTGGTTGAGTCGGTGGTTTGTGGTGCGCGCTTCCCGACGGGAGCGCGCCCTTTCCAGGAAAAAAGGGGACAGGAATGTCCCCTCTCCTTCACTGGAGCGGGGCTTTGCTGCCCCCGAATATTCACATCCCACGCAAGGGGACAGGAATGTCCCCTCTCCTTCACTGGAGCGGGGGCTTTCCAGCCCCCGTCCCCGTCTTTCCAGCCCCCGTCTGCCGCGTTGGCGTGTCCAGCCAGCCATGCTCAGGCCGGGGATGACTTGCGGTATTTCGCGGGCGTGATGCCCATCCATTTGCGGAACTGCTTGATGAAATAGGACTGGTCGCCGAAGCCGGTTTCGTAGGCGATGTCCGTGCAGGAGAGATCGCTGGTTTCGAGCAGGCGGCGCGCCTCCTGGATCCGCAGGTAGTGGATGTTTTGCAGCGCGGTCTTCCCGGTGGATTCCTTGAGCAGATGGGCAATGCGGAACGTGCTCAGCCCGGCGGCGGTGGCAATGTCGTCGAGCGTGATGGCCTCGGCATAGTTGGCGGCAATATAGTCGAGCGCCTTGCCCACTGCCGGGCTGACCGGCCGGACGCCTTGCAGGAAAATGCTGTTCATGAAATCGTCGAGCGCCTCGCGCAGCACGTTGCACAGATCCTCGAAATCCTGGGTCTCGACAATCCGTTCGATCCATTTCATGTGCCGGTCGAGCAGGGGCTCCATCAAGGGGCTATCCTCCACGGCGGCGCGCACGAGGTAGCCCATCATTTCAATGGCTCGGGCGCGCACCACGACCGGCTTGGGCGAATAGAGAAACATGGCGGCAAGCATCTTGTTGAACATCTTGCGGGCTCCGGCGCGGTCGCCGACGCGGATGTGGGAGAGCAGGATCCGTTCGTCGTCGTAGGGATAGGCGCGGTTCTGCTCGACCTTGCGCTGGTGGATCTCCTCGGCGATCTGCCGTTGCTGGACCATCCGCTCCCTATTGCGCTTCAACGCCAACGGCTGCCAGCCGCTATACTGGTAAAACAGGTCATGCAGCGTTTCGGCGGCTTCCCGCACCCGCCCCTGCGCGAACAACGGAATCTTCTTCACGAAGGCGGTGGCATCCTTCCGGGTGGCTCCCTCGGCGACGAAATAGTTGATGGAGGCATGGATGCCATGGGGGTCGTCTTCGACCAGGATGTAGCCGCCGAACAAGCCACCCCGCAATTCCGAACGATCCACCAGCGGAACAATCCAGCCCATGACGCCGGGCGCAATGAAAAAGGCCTGCGGATCCCCCCACCGGACGGATTCGGCCAGGCTATGCGCGCGGATGCGGTTTAACGCGGCCATGCACTCGATCCCGGAAACGGTTTCTGGCATCAGCACCTCCCCGCCGCAATCCACCAGCCGGATGGCGAACCCGTACTTCGCCCGATAATCCTTGGCCACCGAATTAAAAAGCCGTTTTGACAAGATCGACATAGTCCACTCCTCGAATCCCCCTGAAAACCTAGTCACAAACGCGTACTTCTAGCATCAACCAGCAATAATGCAACAGTTGCGAAAACAAATATCCTATTTAAAAACAGACCTGTCCCCTACCCTTGGGTTCGCATCTGGAGGAACATGAAACGGTTCAAGCAAACATTGTCGGACGGATCCCGCTTCGCGGTTGTTGCCGAACTGGTATCGGGGTCGGGCTACGACCTGGCGCCCATCAAGAACTTCCTCTCCGCGTACAAGGAGGCCGGATGCCATGCCATACCGGCCGGGTTCGATTTTGCGGGCATCGCCCTGCCACAAAACCCCGGCGGCGTTTCCAATCTCGATCCTTCGGACGTGCTGGCCCAGCTGGACGCTACCGGCCTGCTCGACACCCTTGACTTCATCCCCCACCTGAGTTGCAAGGACCACAACCTCTCCGCACTCAACTCCGTGCTGATTGGCTACAGGCAGCGGGGGGTCGAAAGCATCCTCGCGCTCACCGGCGACAAACCCGTGTCCGCCAAGGGCGTGTTCGAGGTCGAATCGATCGGCCTGCTGCAACTGGTTTCGAAAACGAACCGCGCCGAACTGTTGAAGGCCCATCCCACGTCGCTCGGCCAAACGCCGCAGTTTTTCGCCGGAGCCGCAGTCTCGCCGTTCAAGTACACGGAACCGTCGCTGATGCAGCAATACTACAAGATGGAGAAGAAGGTGGCCGTAGGCGCACGGTTCCTCATCACCCAGGTGGGATGGGATTGGCGGAAATCGGTCGAACTGATGGCCTACCTCAAGGAAGCCAAGCTGGAAGTCCCCGTCATTGGCAACGTCTTCTTCCTGAGTACGACCAATCCCGCGCCTCGCCTGATGAACAGCGGCAAGCTGCCGGGCTGCTTTGTTAGCGATGCCTTCCTCGCAAAGCTCAAGTCCGAATCGTTCGGAGAACACGTCGAACGCGCGGCGCAGCAGGTGGCGATGTACCGGTCGATCGGCGCGGCCGGAGTGGACATCGGCGGAGTACACGATTTCGGCACCTTCAAAACCATCCTCGAACGCGCGGCGGCCATCGGCGATGGATGGACGGAACACAAGGACAACCTCTGCTGGCCGCCGGACAACGCCTATTATCTTTACGGCGACGATGGCCGCAGGAACGAAACGCCCATAAACCGGCCGACCGCGCACCAGCGGCGGTTCGACTTCGCGCACAAAACACTGCTCGACCCCGAACACAAGGGCTTCCATCTGCTGGCCAAAACCATGGAAAAGGCCGGCGCGAAAAAGAATCCCGCCGGATGGGCCGGACGATCGCTCTTCGCCATGGAACGGGCAATCAAACATGCCGCCTTCGAATGCGAAGAGTGCGGCGACTGCTTTCTCGCCGAAAACTTTGGCTACTGCACGATGGGCGGCTGTGCCAAGGGATTGGCCAACTCCCCGTGCGGCGATGCCAATGTGGACGGAACCTGCGGCAACGAGGATGGGGTCGTTTGCCGCGGCGAGCAGATCTATCTTGCCGCCAAGGCGGCGGACGGGCTTGACCGCCTGCGCACGACCATCAATCCGCCGCGCAAGCCGGAACTCGTCCACACCTCCTCCGTGCTGAACTATCTCTTCGGGAGGGACCACACCATGAAAAACGCGCTCATCTCGATCGGCGAAGCCATCCATGCCTCCATCCCCAAGACCGGGGCGATCATGAAGGAGCTGCACGCGCTAGGCGCCGATGCATATACCGGCGACAGCCCGCAGCTCGCCTACGTGCGCGCGCTGATCGAGGACCAGGCGGCGGAGGGGGCCGACTATATCGCCATCAACGTCGATGCCTTCGGCGAGTCCGACCCGCAACTGGCGGCCGACCTCATGGTTGAGTATGTTCGGCTGGTCCGCAAGTGGGGAGGCACCGTGCCCGCCTGCATCGACAGCTCCTCCGACCACGTGCTGAAGGCCGGGCTGAAGGAGTGGTACAACACCGCCCAACCGGTCCGGAAACCGCTGGTCAATTCGATCAAGGTCTATACCGCCGACCACATGATGCCGCTGAAAAAGGAGCACGACTTCGCCTTCATCGGGTTGCTGATGGGCGAGGACGCGCCGACCGGCCCCGGCAGCTCCCACTCGGTCGAGGAACTGGTGGCCCTTGCGAAGGAGCTGTTCGACAAGGCCGTCAACACGCATGGATTCCAACCGAAGGAGATTTTCTTCGACTCCACCGTGTTCCCGTTGGCCATCGACATGCCGATGATGCCGGACGTGCCGGGCTATACCTATCGGGCCTTCGAAACCATCAAGGCGATCCAGAACGATCCGGCGATGAAGGGCGTGCATTTTTCGCTGGGGGTCAGCAACTGCTGCCGCGACCTGCCCGGACGCAAGGTCGGCATCTGCCGCGCCTATGTGGCCAAGGCCATGGAATACGGGCTCGACGCGGGCATCGTGAACGTCGGCCACCACTACGGCGCGATGCCCCCCGATCCCGCCCTGCTCGAACTGGTCACGGCCTACGCCGAAATGGACGGCGACATGGAAAAAACCAATGCGGCCATTGAACTCATGGGCGACTTCTGCGATAGCCTCCGCAAGTAGCATGGGGCGGAAAGGATTGAACATGGAACCAGCGACAAACGATGCATACATTCCGGCCGAGATGGCGCAACGGGCGGAAGCCTCGGCCATCCGCAAAGCCAACCGTAGTTTCCTGGATTCGTTTTTCCTCGCCGTGCAGGCCGGATCGTTCATCGCGTTCGGCGCGGCATTCTTCACGCTGGTGGTTCACGATTCCGCGCTGGGCGTCGGCCTGACCCGCTTGATTGGCGGCATGGCGTTTTCGCTTGGCCTCGTCTTCGTCATCATCGCGGGAGCCGACCTCTTTACCGGCGATACGCTGATGGTGATGGCCTGCCTGAGCCGCAAGATCACCTGCCGGCAAATGCTGCGTAGCTGGGCGTTTGTGCTGTTTGGAAACCTGGCCGGGTCGCTGGTTATCGTACTGCTGATTTCATTGAGCGGCCATTGGGTGGCCAATGGCGGCGCGGTGGGAACCGCGGCGCTGTCGATCGCCAACGCCAAGGTCAACATGACTTTCGTGCAGGCCCTGAGCAGCGGGATGCTCTGCAACATCCTCGTCTGCCTTGCCATATGGCTGTGCTTCAGTTGCCGTTCAGTGACCGACAAGATCCTGTCGATCGTCTTCCCCATCACCGCCTTCGTGGCGTTGGGCCTTGAACATTCGATTGCCAACATGTACTTCATCCCGGCCGGCCTTGTGCTGAAGCATGACCCGGACTTGGTCGCCAGGCTGGAAGGTGCGGACCTCTCCAACCTCACCGTGTCCGGGTTCGTCTTCGACAACCTGCTCCCGGTGGCGATCGGGAACATGGTGGGAGGAGCCATCTTTATCGGAGCGGTCTATTGGATTCTGTATTTGCGCAAGCCGCATTGATTGCGTTTGCTTAAGGGGAAATTAAATTCGAATGGGTATCCTATGAAACTCGATCCAACCAAGATGGCGGACTGGCAGATCGCCGAAGCCGCGGAAAAGAATATCAAACCGATCCAGGAAATCGGCGCCAAGCTGGGATTGCAGCCCGGCGAGCTGATCCCCATGGGCCGGAACGTCGCCAAGATCGACTACAACAAAACCTGGCAGCGGCTTAAAAACGCACCCGTCGGGAAATATGTCGATGTCACCGCCATCACGCCCACTCCGCTCGGCGAAGGCAAGACCACCACGACCATGGGCCTCGTGGAAGGTCTCGGAATAATCGGCAAGAAACCGGTCGGGGCCATCCGCCAACCCAGCAGCGGCCCGACCTTCAACATAAAGGGATCCGCCGCCGGAGGCGGCTTGGCGCAGTGCATCCCGCTCGCCCCGTTTTCGCTCGGCCTTACCGGCGATTTCGATGCCATCACCAACGCCCACAACCTCGCCATGGTGGCGCTGACCGCCCGCATGCAGCACGAAAGCAACTATGACGACGCGCGGCTCGCGAAACTCGGGCTCAAACGGCTGGATGTCGATCCGGAACGCGTCCAGCTCAAATGGGCCATGGACTTCTGCGCCCAGGCGCTGCGCAACATCACCATCGGCCAAGGCGGGGAAATGGATGGCTATGAAATGAAATCAGGCTTCCAGATCACCGTCTCCAGCGAAATCATGGCCATTCTCGCCATCGCCGACAGCCTGGCCGATATGCGCAAGCGCATCGGGAAGATGGTGGTGGCCTACAGCCGCAGCGGGGCGGAGGTCACCACCGCCGACCTTGAAGTGGACGGCGCAATGACCGCCCTGATGGTCGACGCGCTGAACCCCAACCTCGTGCAGACCATCGAAGGCAATCCCGTCCTGGTCCATGCCGGCCCCTTCGCCAACATTGCCATCGGCCAAAACTCGGTCATCGCCGACATGCTCGGCATCCGCATGGGCGATTATCTGGTGACGGAAAGCGGCTTTGGCGCCGATATCGGCTTTGAAAAATTCTGGAACCTGAAGTGCCGCTATTCCGGGCTTAAACCGGACGCCGTCGTGATCGTGGCCACGGTACGCGCCCTCAAGATGCATGGCGGCGGCCCGATCGTCAAACCCGGCAAGCCGCTCGACCCCGCCTACACGCAAGAAAACCTCGCACTGCTCGAAGAGGGCTGCGCAAACCTTGTCGCCCATATCAACACCGTCAAGCTCAGCGGCGTCAGTCCCGTCGTCTGCATCAATGGCTTCCATACCGACACCAAGGCCGAACACGACCTCATCCGGCGCATCGCCGGGGAGCACGGCGCACGCTGCGCGGTATCCGAGCATTGGCTCAAGGGGGGCGCAGGCGCGGTGGAACTGGCCGAGGCGGTCGTGGCCGCATGCGAGGAGGAAAACCACTTTGAATACCTCTACGGCCTCGACCTGCCGTTCAAGGACCGGGTCCACCTGATCGCCACCAAAATCTATGGGGCCTCGGGTGTCGATTGGTCGGAGCTGGCCGAAAAGAAAATCGCGCTCTACGAGGCCGACCCCGAAATCAAGGCGATGGGCATGTGCATGGTCAAGACCCACCTGAGCCTGTCGCACAATCCAGACTTCAAGGGCGCGCCCAAGGACTGGCGGCTGCCGATCCGCGACGTGCTCATCTACAAGGGTGCGGGGTTTGTCGTGCCGGTTGCCGGCGACATCAAGCTGTTGCCCGGCACCGGATCCAACCCCGGTTTCCGCCGCATCGACGTCGATGTCGAAACCGGCAAGGTGACAGGATTGTTTTAGGAGGCGGGCGGAAAAAAGGATGCGGGTCTTGGGTTTTGGCGGGAAGCGCGCCATGCGGATTCGCACCGGAAGAATCGTGGCAGCAAGAATGGACTGTTTTACAGCCTGTTCGTTCTATTTTTTGTGCGGCCTTTCCGCGTACCTTATGGTCTACGTTAGCTTTCACCCAACAGGAGAAATACAATGGCCAGGAACGATGCTCTGTACGAAGCGGTAATGAAGGGCAAGCGCAAGGATGTCGCCGTGCTCGTCCAGCAAATGGTCGATGCCAAGATCAACGTGGCGGAGATCCTGATGGAGTCGATGATTCCCGCCATGGCGGAAATCGGCGACCGCTTTTCCCGCAACGAGGCCTACGTGCCGGAAATGCTCATTGCCGCCCGCGCCATGCAAGCCGGCCTCGACATCCTCACCCCCCTGCTCGCCGCGGCCGGCCACAAGGCCATCGCCAAAGTGGCGATCGGCACCGTCAAGGGCGACCTGCACGACATCGGCAAAAACCTCGTGGCCATGATGCTCAAGGGCGCGGGCTTCGAAGTGATCGACCTGGGCGTCGATTGCGACGTCGATAAATACCGCGAAGCCGTCGAGAACGGGGCCCAGGCCGTCTTGCTGAGCGCGTTGCTGACCACCACCATGCCCTACATGAAGCAGGTGGTCGAAGGGTTGAAGGATACCGGCGCGAAGATCCTCATCGGCGGAGCCCCCGTCACGCAGGCGTATGCCGACGAAATCGGCGCGCACGGCTACTCCGACGACGCGAACACCGCCGTCAAGGCCACCAAGCGCGTCTTGGGTCTGGCGGCCTAGGGCTCCGGGAGCCCCATGCCGATACGCATCCACTTCAACGGCTGCATGGTCGCTGTCGAATCCGGCAGCGGCCTTTCGGTTTTGGAGGTGGCGCAACGCGCTGGCTGGCCCGTTGAAGCCAAATGCGGCGGCAAGGGAACCTGCGGTCGCTGCAACGTGATGCTGGGCGGCGGACGCTACCGCCTGTTCGGCGAAACCTTCGAACTCGCGCCCGAACAGCGGCGCGAGGTGCTCTCCTGCCAGACGGCCGTCCTTGGCGACGATGCCGACATCTTCATTCCCCGGCGATCCGCCATCGCGTTCGAGGGCGCGCGCATCCTCGACGAGCTGGACATCCCGGAACACACCTTCAATCCGCGTTTCAAAACCGGGCTTGGCGTTGCGGTCGATGTCGGCACCACCACCGTCGTCGCCGCGCTCATCGACCTCGCCAGCGGCGCCGTCCTCGGGCGCGAATCGCTCTACAACCAGCAGCTCCTCAAGGCCGACGACGTGGTTTCGCGCATCTCGCTCTGCTCGACGCCCGGCCAGCTGGAGATCCTGCAAAACCTGGTCGTGGAACATACGCTCAATCCGCTCATCCATAAACTCTGCGACGCCGCCAGAGCCGACCGGGGCACCATCGTCCACGTCGCCCTTTCGGGCAACACGGTGATGATGCACCTCTTCTTCGGCCTCTCGCCCGTAAGCATCGGCGTTTTGCCCTT